>NZ_JAKFIA010000002.1:410000-562500 GCF_022569295.1 Pedomonas mirosovicensis
TTGCGTCCGCTCTGGAACAGGAGAGAGACCGGCAGGGCAGGGGCGGGATCCTCTGCCAGCACGGGTTGGAGCCTTCCGGCCGTCACATGCTCGGTGATCTGGTATGATAACGTTCTGACGATGCCGAGGCCCGCAACGGCCGCCGATATGGCAGCATCCACGCTGTTGACCGACAGGCGCGGTGGCCGCCCTGATCGCCGCCCATCCTCAAGCCGCCATCCGCGATGGAGGTCCGTTTCATCCTCGATCGCGATCAGGTCATGGTTTCGCAGATCAGCAAGCGTCACCGGCTCGCCTCGCTCCATGAGATAATGGGGACTTGCGCTTAGGACCCAGCGGACCTGTCCAATACGCAGCATATGCAACGCGCTGTCCGGCAGATCGGCGATGCGGACCGCGATATCGATCCCCTCTTCCACCAATCGGATCACCCGATCAAGAAGCAGCAGTCGGACCTGAAGGTCCGGATAGAGACTAAGCAATTCTGTGATGATTGGCAGGACGTGCAGCCGACCGAACATAACAGGCGCAGTTACTGTCAGGGTTCCTCGTGGAGTCGGGCCTCCACCTCGAATGGTCTCGAAGGCCTGATCGATCTCAGCAATGCCAGCCTGACAGCGCTCAAGGAAGATCGCGCCGTCTTCGGTCATCCTCACGCTGCGCGTCGTTCGCATCAGTAGCGGAACGCCAAGACTTGCCTCCAGCGCTGCGATCGTGCGGGTGACTGTGGTCGGCGACATGTTCAGCCGGCGCCCAGCCTCTGCAAAGCTCGCATGTTCCGCCACGCTGATAAAGGTCCGCAGCGCCCGCAGCCTGTCCATCGTCGCCTCCCTTTCGGGATGACATTATCGTTATAAAGCGCAATGATGAACTGCGTTTTCAGCTGATTATCATGATCTGCGCCATGAGCGAGAAAGGGCTATCGCAGCCACTCACTCAAGGAGCAATCACGATGAGAAGCATCGCATTGGGTGCATTAACCGCAGCATCCATCGGGCTGGCGGTACCATTTGCGACAGGCTCCGCCCACGCGCAGCCCGTCTCGCCAATGCCAGCGAGCTCAGTGATCCACTATCGCACCGCCAAGATCGAGGGCCTCGACATCTTCTATCGTGAGGCTGGTCCGAAGGATGCACCGACCGTGCTGCTGCTGCACGGCTTCCCGAGCTCATCCTTTCAGTATCGCAATCTGATCCCAGCGCTGGCGGATCGCTACCACGTCATTGCGCCGGACTATCCGGGCTTTGGCCAAAGCAGCGCGCCGGAACATACCCGGTTCGCCTATACCTTCGCGCATCTGACGGACGTAATCGAGGCGCTGCTCAATCAGCTCGGCGTTGATTGCTACACAATTTACATTCAGGACTACGGCGCGCCTGTGGGCCTGCGGCTGGCGATCCGCCATCCCGAGCGCGTCACCGGGCTGATCGTTCAGAACGGCAACGCCTACAAGGACGGCATTCAGGACTTCTGGAAACCGATCGAGGCCCTGTGGGCCAACAACACAGCTGCCAACCGTAATGCTCTGCGTATGGCGCTGACCCCGGAGCATATCAAATGGCAATATCTGCATGGGGTTAAGGACCCGAGCCGCGTCGATCCCGACACATGGCTGCACGATCAGGCGCTGCTCGATCGTCCCGGCAATGACGAGATCCAGCTCGATCTCTTCTACGATTACCGCACCAATGTCGCGCTCTATCCGGAATTCCAAGCCTTCTTTCGCACCCGTAAGCCGCCGACGCTGATCGTCTGGGGCGCCAATGACGAGATCTTTCCTGCCGACGGGGCGAGGGCTTATCTGCGCGACAATCCTCAAGCCGAGTTGCACCTGATCGATTCCGGCCATTTTGCGCTGGAGGACCGTGCGGACGAGATCATCCCGCTCATCCGCGATTTTCTCTCTCGGACTCTGCCGGTCCGCTGATCTTTGGCACGGGATAAAAGCCATGAAGCTCTACCATTATTCTCTTTCGGGGCACGCGCATCGCGCGGCCCTGTTCCTCTCGCTCGCCGGCATGCCTCACGAGCTTGTCGATGTTGATCTTGCGGCCGGTGCCCATAAGCAGCCCGGGTTTCTCGCCATGAATGCGTTTGGAGAGGTTCCGGTGCTCGATGATGATGGCATCATCATCGCGGATTCCCTGGCCATTCTGGTTTATGTCGCGCGGAAGATTGGTCCCTCGCACTGGCTGCCGACCGATCCCGTTGAAGAAGCCGAAGTGCAGCGCTGGTTATCCGTCGCCGCCGGTAAGGTCGCCTATGGGGTCTGCGCCGCACGGCTGATGACCGTGTTCGGTGCGCCCTTCAATGCCGATGAGGTGATGGGACGTGCTCATGCAACGCTCAGCGTGATCGACCAGGTGCTGGCAACCCGCCGCTGGATCGCAGGGACGGAGCAGCCGAGCATCGCGGATGTTGCGCTCTACAGCTACATCGAACGCGCGCCCGAGGGGAATGTGGCGCTGTCCGGCTACCCTAGGGTTCTGGTTTGGCTTCGCCAGATCGAACAGCTGCCCGGCTTCATTCCTTTTGCCAGGACGCGCGCAGGCCTTGAGGCCTGATCTCCGGTTATTCTACAGGATATAGACCCATGCTATTTGGCACGCTCAAGCTCGACCACGTCGGCATTCGCGTCACCAATCTCGCCACTGCTGAGGCATTCTATGGCAAGCTCGGCTTCGTGCGCGACCCCGAGGAGTTCGCTCCCGCGGTGCAGGCCTGCGGTCTCGTGCACCCCACGGGTCTACGGATCCACCTGATTTATAACGGCGAGGCGGCAAACGAAGGAAACGTCCTTCTCGATGCCCCTGTAAAACGGCCCGGCTATACCCATGCGGCCTTCATCATCGACAGTATGGATGCGCTGGTCGCCTGGCTGGATCAGGAGGGCATCAAGATCAGCGAGGGTCCGCTGATGATGGGCCATGGGCGGCGTAATGTCTGCTTCATTCGCGACCCCGACCTCAATGTTTTGGAGTTTAACGAGATTCTGGCGGAGTGACGCTTGAAGGCCTCTGACTCATGGCGGCTGCTGCTCCGGACAAGGCCTCCCCGGTGACCACGGGAAGGGCGAGGCTCAGTTAATGGCTGTGTGCGGTCGTCTGCATTGATGGCCGCATCCGGAACGCGTCGAACCAGTCGGCGAGCCGTGGCCGACCGATGCGCCAGTTGCGCTCGGGCCAGCGGAACTCAAGATAGCCAAGCAGAACTGCGACCGAGATCTCCCCGATAGTCGGATTGGGCGCAAAGTCCGCCTGTTCCAGCCAGTCGAGCGTCGCCTCCCGTGCTTCGACAAAGCGACGCATCATCGCCTCGGAGCGTTCGTTCGCAGGTCTGCGTTCGTCGGCGAACAGTCGGCCCATCGCCGTCATGGCGCCGTCCGCTGCGCCTTGCAATCGCAATGCTTTCCATCGCGCAGTTCCAGCAGGTGGAAACAGCTGCCGTTGGTCTTTAAGCGAATCCAGGAAATCGCAAATCACTCCGGACTCAAAAAATATCTCGCTGCCGTCGACAACAAGCGTCGGGACCTTGGCGAGCGGGTTGCGCGCCCGCAACCGGTTGTCGGTCCAGGGATCGACCCGAACCAGCTCAATCCGGTCCGCAAGGCCCAGTTCGCAGGCAGCCACGCGTACCTTGCGCGCGAACGGTGATGTCGGCGCGTACCAGAGCTGTAACGTGGGATAAGAGCTCTCATCCATGTCGTTTCGCAATCCATTGGTCGACTGAAAACGGCCCCGATCCTATCAGAACCAGCGCGGCGAGGCAGGCAAGATAGAGCAGGTCTGCTTCCATGCCGGGCGGGCCAAACTGTGGGCCTGCGCTGGTGACCGCCATCAACTTGATCGATGTAAAGCCAAATTGGATATGGACCGTGAACATGGCGACCAGCAGCACTGCCGCCATGGGAATGCTGGCGAGCCCGACGAACGCTCCGGCAAGCACTGCGACGCCGCCGAGCAGTTCAATAAGGATCGTCAGCCACGCCATCATGTGCGGCATCGGTGTTCCGATTGCATCCACGATACGCACGAAGTTCTCCGGACCCTTTTCCAGCTTCGCCAGGCCATGAGCAAAAAAGCCATAGCCCACGAGCAGGCGGAGCGGAATCGGTGCCCAGTGGGCATAGCGGCGAAGTCGTAAAGTCATCATGGATGCCTCGTCCCTGTCCTGACGCCTTGAAGTTGCGCCTCTACAGTCGGAATTTCGGACGAACCTGCATGATGGTTACATGCAGGAGTCCCGTTAATTATGACGCATCTCAACAGGCCTGAATAAGAGCAGGGAGGACCCCGCAGTAGATACACGACCTTCGGGCCGGGGAGTTGGCCGAGCTAGAAAGAACGATTTCGCTGCACACGGCGTAACCGGATCCTTCGGGCAGACGAATAGTCAATGTGAGCCAGAAGCCGGACTCGATCCGCGAGCGCCGGTCTAGAGCCGCGTACATAAGTGAGGTCTCAAATGCACGATATGAAAAAGCTCCAGAACCTGAAGAAGCTGGACAGTGGCGCGCCGGAACCGATGAAGGCTTTCTGGGCATTCGATAAAGCAGTGTTCCAGGAAGGAAGCCTCTCGGTCCTTGACAAGCAGCTGATCGCGGTTGCGGTTGCGCTGACAACCCAATGTGCATACTGCCTTGAAATACACCGGCAGGAAGCTCGCAAGGCAGGCGCGACGGACGAGCAATTGGCCGAGGTTGCGGTCGTTGCAGCCGCCATACGCGCTGGCGGTGCGATCACGCATGCTGCTCATTTGTTCGGCTAAAGCCAGGCTTAAAACACCTAATAAAACCTGTTGCTCTGCATAAAGTCGGCATATGTGAAGCTAAGGGACGATTGAGGCATTGCATTGGTTGTCTGAGAAACAGCGGGCATAGAGTGGGGCCTTCACGGCAAGCCGTTGTCAAAGGCCGTCCAGGCCCCACTTGGTTTTGCTGTTTTAGCTGCGTCCTGAAATTCTGATCCGCCAGCGGTTCGCCGAAATGCTGTGCGAGCTATGCGGAAGAGTGAGCAATGCGGGCTGGTCCCGGCCTGAAGGCCTTCCTGCCGTCACTCGCAAGACATCAAGCGATGGGCTCACGCCCGAAATCGTCGCCGAAACTCGTTAGGCGTCAGGCCGACGATCCGCGTGAACACTTTGCGAAATGCTCCAGGATCAGCATAGCCCACCTCCCAGGCAATCTGGTCGATAGGAAGCCTTGAGAACTGCAATAGCTCTTGCGCTTTGCCGACCCGGAGCCTCTGAATATACTCTGTCGTCGTCAAGCCCGTTGCCTTCTGAAAGCGTCGCAGGAAGGTCCGCTCCTCCAGTCCGGCATGTGCGGCGAGTGCCGCGAGATTGGTATCCTTGGCGTCGGTGGCCTGCAACCAGTGCTGTACCTTGAGCACGGCTGTATCACCGTGGGTCAATCTCGGTGCGAAAACGCTATAGTAGCACTGCTCCCGCCCAGGCGGATCGAGCAGCAAGTAGCGCGCCGTCTCGATCATGACCGTTGGTCCGAGGAAGCGATCGACCAGCTTCAGGCCGAGGTCGGTCCAGGCCATGACGCCGCCGGCAGTAATAATATCGCCATCATCGATAATCAGCCGATCGGTTTCCACACCGCCCACATCCGGAAACCGCGTTCGGAGCAGTTCGCCATAGGCCCAGTGTGTTGTCACGGTCCGGTTCGCCAGAACGCCGGTTTCGCCAAGCACGAGCGCGCCCGCGCACACCGATGCCAGCGTGATGCCCGAGCCGTGACTGTTTCGTAGCCAGTCAGCATAGAGGGCGGCCGTTTCTCGAGAGACAGGATCGCCGAGGGTAGGGGGCAGGATGAGCACGGTTGGCTTCCCCTCCTCCCCCGAAATGGTATCGAACACGCGGACTGGCGTTTCTTCCTGCGCCGCTTTTTGCCAATGGCTGATCCGGAGCAGGGGTGAGGCCCCAAACGGATGTTTCTCTCTTGCCAGTCGGTCAGCGACGCTGAGCAGATCGGTGAGCCCGAGCACGGCCGCCATCTGCGCGCCGGGATACAGCACGATGCCAACCTCGGCTGGGCGATCTGACGGCATATGTCGGTATCAACCTCTATTATGTCGGTTCCGACAATTATATGGGCGTCCTCCCTCCTGTATCAAGCAGCCTCATACTGACCTTGGACGAGAAGGAAGACCCATGAGCAAACGTGCGATTATCGTTGTCGACCTGCAGAACGATTACTGGCCCTCAGGAAAGTGGCCCCTCGTTGGCATCGAGAAGGCGGCTGAAAATGCAGCCAAGGTGATCGAGAAAGCGCATTCGGGTGGCGATCTGGTCATCCATGTCCGCCACGAGTTCTTAAGTCCAGATGCGCCGTTCTTCATCCCCGGCACGGAAGGCGTGGAAATCAACCCTGCCGTCCAGCCGACCGAGGGTGAGCCCGTCGTCGTGAAGAACCATCCCAACTCGTTCCACGGGACCGAGCTGAAGCAGATACTGGATGAGAAGGGTATCGAGGAAGTCGTGGTTATCGGCGCGATGAGCCACATGTGCATCGCGGCTACGGGCCGTGCTGCCGCTGACTTTGGCTACAATACCGTTGTCATCCACGACGCCTGCGCCACCCGTGATGTCGAGTTCAATGGGATGACGGTTCCGGCCGCGCAGGTCCATGCCGCCAACATGTCGGCCCTGGCATTCGCTTACAGCAAGGTCATCGCTACGAGCGAATACATCTCTCAGTAAAGAGAGGTCGGCGCGATGTGGCGCGATGGCAATCCGCTCGCGCCACGTCGGCTGCAACAGAATCCCTACCCCCTGTAAACATGCCGGTGCGTTGCCGCTCGAAGCAGGTGTAACGCACCACGGAGTGCTGAAATGACCGCATCGATTTTTGGAACGCGATTTGGCAATGCGCCGGTTTCTTTATCGATTCTCGATTTTGCCATGGCAGGCAAGGGCTATACGGCGCGTGAAGCCTTGGCCGGCAGCATTGAGCTCGCCCGTTTGGCTGACCGGAGGGGCTTTACCCGGTATTGGGTGGCCGAGCATCACGCCATGCCTGGCGTTACCACATCCTCGCCGCCGCTCCTCCTCGCACGCCTTGTCGGCGAGACGGAGCGGATACGCCTGGGTGCGGGCGGGATGATGCTCCCCAACTTCCCACCTCTGGTTATTGCAGAGCAGTTCGGGCTGCTGGCGTCGCTTGCGCCGGGGCGTATTGATCTGGGCATTGGCCGGGCGCCGGGGGCGGACATGACGACTGCCAACGCCTTGCGGCGCGGGCAGATCAACGCCGAGGATTTTCCAAACCAGGTCATGGAGCTCATCCGTTTTCTGGACGATGATTTTCCCGACAGCCATGCTTTCAAGAAAAGCGTCTATGCCGTGCCCGGCCCACGGCAGGACAGGAAAAACGGCGTGCCACGCTCCTTCGAACGCCCCCCGGTCTGGCTTCTGGGCTCCTCTGGCTACTCGGCGCAGCTTGCCGCACATCTTGGATGGCCGTTTGCCTTTGCAGCGCATCTGGCAGATGAAAACGTCGAGCTGGCGCTCGCTCTCTATCGACAAAACTTCAAGCCTTCCACCGTGCTCGATCGGCCCTATGCCATTGTCAGTTTTGGAGTGCTCGCTGCGGATGATGAGCATGAAGCCCGGCGTCAGGCGTGGGCCTACTCGCACAGCATGATGCGGATGTCTCAGCGCAAATCCTTTGTTGTGCCGACCCCGGAGGAGGCAGAAGCCTATCCCTACTCTTCGGCGGAGCGAGATATCATTGAGATGTGGAATGCCAAAATCATGAGCGGGACTGGCGAGCAGGTAGTCGAGCAGCTGAATGCCTGGCAACAGCGCCTGGAAGCTGACGAGCTCATGGTGTTGAACCTCGGCCATTCGCCTGACGCGATCTACCGTTCAACCGAGCTCATCGCGGATGCTTATGGTATGCCTGACTTTGGCGCATAGTTGCCGCGGGCTCAAGTGCAGCCGGTCGAGCTCCTGCTGGGAGCTGGTTCCCGCTGTTGGTAGCTTTTAGAGCGACCAACAACTACTCTGTTTTGTCAGCCATCCTAGAATTTTTTCGAATGGTCAGGCGAACAGTGCGGCCGAGCGGATCGATTTCGTCGCGGCTGTATCCGGCCGGAATGCTGCCGTCGCCAAAGGTAACCCGACGATAGCTGTCGAAAAGGTTTTGAACATCGAGCGAGACTTTCAGATTTTTTATCCACCCCTGACCGCTCAATGAATCGAAGATGCGGTAAGGTTCAATGTGCATCGAGAGATTGTGCGTCATCGACGGCTTGAAATGAAAATCTCCTGAAGGTGTGGTGCCGCGCAAGCGCGAGGGGCCCGTCCATCTGGCGTTCCAGCTCGCGCCCAGTCCCCGCTTCCCGACCGTAGCCTGGAACGAGAGAGTGTGGCGAGCCTGGCCGCCATCTGGCCCGAGTTGATCGATTGGCGGGACGCCGGGCCGGATCAGCAATTCGTTCTTCAGGCGCCAGTGATGGTTGAGCGAGGCGGTTACCAGAACGGGGTCTGCCGGTCTGGCCTGCTGTCCGTCCCCTCCGGCCTTTCGCCCTGACTGCCAGCGCAGCGTGATGCCGGATACCAGTTCGGTGGCGGTGTCATGGGCGATATTGACCGCGCGGGCATCGACCGCGATCAGCCGCCCCGCCGCATCGCGCGTCACCCGTTCCGGAAACGCCGCTTCGATTGCGGGGGTCAACTCCGGAAATGCCGTCACGCCGCCTTTGGCGACTCGCTGGCGATAGCCGATGTTCAGCGACAGATCCTGGTTGCCGAACGGCCGCACCTGTGCGTTCAGGGCAAGGTTTTGCTGGCTGCCGCGCCCAAGGCTGGGGTTCCCGCCGATGATCCACACGGGCTCGGCCATTTCCTGCCGGGAATAATCATAGATCCGGCTGATGGTCGAGATGACCGGACCATCAAGCTGTTCGAAGGAGGGCGCCGTCTCGATCTGCTCGAGAGACCCGCGCAGTTGCAGAACGGGGCTTGGCGACCAGGTAAAGCCGCCGCCGTATCGCTTTTGCAGGGGTGTGTTCGATTCTGCCTGGCCGCTCATCGAGAGATCGAGGGTCAGGTCTCCCAAGACGCTGGAATCCTCTTCCTCGCGGCGGGACAGTGGCAGGCTGAGCGCTATCTGCCCATCCGCCCGCTCGCGCGTCGTCTTGAGCGGCGGCGCCGGGCCGAGAAGGCTGTCGCTCCGCTGGCTGCGGGTCTGGTTACGGCTCCCGTTCAGGGAAAGATTGGTGGTGAGGGGGCCGGCGGGCAGGTCGATAAGCGTCCTTGAGACATTGAGGCGGGCGCTGAGATTTTCCCCGCGCGAGTGGTTGCGGTTGCTCAGCAGCAGGCGCTCGTCCCATGGGCCGTAGGGGTTGAAGTCGGGATCCCCGGCGTTGACGAGGGCCTGGACGCGGCCTACATCGACGCCCTGCTCCAGAAGGTTATCGCTCCAGGTGCGGGCGTACCGGGCGGAGAAATTGGTCTGCCAGCCGCTGATCTTGCCCGAGAGCGTGAACGAGGCGCCAAGCGATTTCGACGTGTTGTCGTTCCGCAGCACCTGCTCGCCCGCGAATGGGCGCGTCAGCATCACGTCGCCAGCGAAAGGCGACCAGGGGCTGCTTGCCGGGATAAGGATGGAGGCCATCGGCAGCCCGCGCCGCCCGTGACTTGTGTTGCGGGTCGCGTTGACGCTGAATGATGCTGAAAACTCCCCCAGCGGACGGGTTGCGCCCGCGTTGAGCGAGAGGTTGCGTCCGGAGGGCGTCAGGGTTTCGTAATCGTTGGGATCGACCGGGTGCGAGCGGTTTGCGGTGGCGGCGAAATCGGCCAGCGTCGGTGTTCCCGCGAGCGCTTCCGGCGGTATGGCGGCATAGGTCACGATCCCGCCCGCGGCGAGGCTGAGCGCCGGGTCGATTTCCGCCCCGTCGGGGCTGGAGATATAGCCCATGCGATCGGCTGGGCCGCCGCGTGGCGGAACGTTGCGCGCGCTCTTGCGTAAGGCGCTGTCGGCGCTGATGCGCGCCTGTACGTTCCAGCGGGTCGGCCTGTCTATGATCAGCCGTCCGGCAGACAGGCTGCCGCCATATCGCCCGCCCCTGGTTGCCCATGTCACCCCCGCATCGGCGGTGAGGCTGGAAAACTTCTTTTTCAGGACCAGGTTGACCACGCGCTTGCCGGAGGGCTGGCCATACTGGGCGGCGGCCTCGGGTGCCAGCACGGCAAGGCGTTCCAATGCCTCGGCCGGGTAGGACAGGAACGACCGGTCAAACCCGGCCGGTTGCCCGTCTATAAGGATGACCGGCTCCTCGCCTCCGGCGTCGATGAACGGCTCCATGCGCCCGAGCAGGTCCTGTATGCTGTCGGCGCCGAACGGGGCAATCTGTTCTTCGTTGAATTCGGTTTCGGCTTTCACCCTGGCGTCGCCATAACGTTTGGCGGTGACGATGATGTCGTCGCTTGCCTTCGGGGCGCCGCCAGCCGCCGCGCGGTCATGAGGTGCCGCCGCCGCGATCCCTTGTGACGCCGCCACCGCGCTGGTGGCCCCGCTGTCTGCCTCCGCCCTGGCGTCGCGGCACGGTAGCCCGAGGGAGGCGGCAAGGGAAAGCAGCCCGTGCAGGGCGATTTGTATTACGCCGAACCGTGTCACTCTCACCAAGATGCGGGCGCCTTCCATCCGCTACTCAGGGAAGGCGGGCGCACAGTGTTGTGCGCCCGCCCAGGGCCTCGCGTAACGGGACGTTACGAGGGGCTTCCACCTTACTCCGAGGCCGACCCTTCAATGGAGCAGTCGCCCGTACCGGAGTCTGCGGGCGGCAGGACGGCATCAATATCGAGGGTCGTTCCGCTCCATGTGCCGGAGACGTCGCCTTCGCAACCGCCAGAAGTGATCGTGGTCACCTCAACGCCGTAAATCGTGTAGGTGCCGCTGCTGCTGCCCGGCGAGGATTCAGTAATCGTTACGGGATACGGCCCGCCTAAGTCCACAAAAGCGCAGAGAAAGTCTCCCGGCACCAGTGAAATATACGCCAGGTCCGGGGTGCCGGAGGTATCGATCGTGATCTCAATATCGCATGTGAGCGTGAGGCCCTTGTGAACAACCACCGTGCCATAGAACGGGCCGGTGGGCACTGCGGCATTCGCAACGTGTGGAATGAAGAACGCAGACGCCAACATGGCGATTTTTGCAAGCTTGTTCATGAATCTCCCCCATGTCGTATTTGAGGCTGCACATTATTGTGCAATACGACTATGGGTCGTCATAAAGTAAATTTCCAACATATTGTAAAAATGTAAATTAAATAGTCAAACAAGTATTTTAAAACAAGGGCGGCGGCCCGCTGAATAAGCGGGTCGCCGCATTATTGTGTTATTGTGTTATTGTGTTATTGTGTTTGTCTATTTCATGACATGCATGGCTATTGTTGTATTCATTAAAACTTCTTGGAGATGCTGAAGGCGATGATGCGTGGATCGAGCGTGAACACGTTAGTGGTCAGGCCGGTGTCGTCGCTGTTGACGAAGGTGTCGGTGATCGGCGTGTTGTTGAACACGTTCTTCACGTAAACCTGCATGGTCAGCTCCGACTTTGGGCGCGTGTAGGTCATGGTGAGGTTGACATAATCCCAGGCCTTCAGCCGGTCGAACTCAGTGTTGTAGATTCGCGCATAGCTTTTCGACTGGCGGTAGTAATCGGCGCGGAAGGTCAGATCCCAATCGTCGGTCTCGGAGAAGAAGGTGTACTGCGCCCCGATATTGACGGTAATGCGCGGTGCGTTGGGCAGTTCGTTCCCGGTTAGGTCGGCGGCAAAGCCGCGTCCGCCATTGGGTGCGCCGCTTCCGCCCTCTTCGATATTCATGCCGACCGTATCCGGATTATAGGGCGCGAAGGGATCGTAGGTAAAACCGTACCGCTCATTGAGCATAAACCCGGAATTTACCTTCGGATCGAAGGTGCCGACCCGCGTCGATCCGGGACACAGCGCGGCAAGCGCCTGATGAGGTGGCAGGGGGCTGGACAGGACTTTTTCCACAAAGGCGCGCGGCGCGATGCAGTTGGAAGGAACCTGAACCCAGGGGCGCAGCGTCACCCAGTCCGAGTCGCCCTGGGTGCGGTTCATCACGTCGATCGACTGCGATCCCTTCTTCAGCCGTGTTTTCAGATAGCCGACAGTGCCGTCGAGGCGGAAGGCGCGGGTCGGCCGCCACGCCGCTTCAAGTTCCAGGCCCCAGTTGATCGCATCGAAATTCTCGTTGTAGGCAATGCGGTCAACAATCTGGGAAATCTGATAATCCTTGTAATTGTAGAGGAAGCCGTTGGCATTCAGCGTCAGGCGGCCGCCGTCGAAGCTGTTCTTCGTGCCGATTTCAAGGGACGTGACATATTCCGGTTTGAACGTCTGCGGCAGGTACTGGTATTGCACCACATCCGAGTTAAAGTCGACGCGCGGCGGGTTGACGCCGCCGCCCTTGTAGCCGCGGGCTGCCGAGAAATAAATCAGCGTATCGTCGGTGAAGCTCAACTCCGGCTTCCAATCCAGCACCGCGCGGCCGGTAAACTTGCCCCAGGTCTGCTCGATGCTGTCCAGCGCCGGATAGCCGCTGTTCACCCGGCCGCCCGTGCTATCGCCCACAATCCTCCCTGAATCGATGCCGCCGCCCAGCAGCAACTGGCTGGGAATCTGGTCGGATACCTTCTTATCCTTGGTATAGCGCAGGCCGAGGGTCAGATTCAGGTTGTCTGCCAGTTCCCAGTACAGTTCGCCGAAGGCGGCCCAGCTTTTGATCCTCACGCCATTCTGGCTGAGGAAGTAGTTGTGGCCCTGATTGTCCAGGCTGTCGATCGGGTTGCGGTCGACGTAGGGGCATTCACGCGATTCATCGCCCAGTTCGCATGGCAGAAGCATCATGCTGTTTCTGGGATCTCTGCTATAAAACCAGTCCGCAATAAATGTGAACATGTTATTGAAGACGTAGTAATCGTCCTGCGATTTGAAATCCAAGTAGTTGGCGCCGATGTTGAAGTTAACCGGCCCCTCGAAACTGGATTGCAAGCGCAACTCTTGCGACCATTGACGGTTACGTGAGCGACTGAGATCAGCGGACAACATACGATCCGAGCAGCCAAGCTGTGGATCACAGAAAATTCCGCCCGGCGTCGGCCCCTTGTTGACTTCGTTTATTATATTGCCGCGAACATCCACTATGGGTTGGGCGGTGTCATTGAACAGTGGATTGGTGACGAAGCGGTTATAATCCTGCATCGAATAGAAGCGGTCGCGCGCATAGGCGGTTTGCGAGACCAATTGCAGCCCGTCCGCCACGTCGAAATCCATATTAAACTGTACGACATCGTTCTTTGCCCGGAATACCGGATCGATGCTGGTCGAGATCTCGCGCAAGTCGCGGGATTGGGTGACTCCCTCAAAAGGGTCGCCTGACTTGATCGGACGGGCGGGGTCGCCACGCCCGCGAGGGCGAGTGGGATCATACCAAGCGCCAAGGGTGATATTGTCAGCAGGATGGGTTATGTAGACCAGACTGTCGCCATTGGGCGTGCCATAGGCGGCATCATCGTAAAGCGAGCCAGGCAGACAGCCTTGGCTCAGCTTCCCGCGTATACGCGGGTCGGTAATCGGGATATCTCCCACCATCTCCAGGCCGGGATCGGTGGTGCACAGTTGCTTGCCGGTGCGGGAGCGGTTGTCGTTCTCCTCGAAATGCTGCCAGATGACGCTGGCCCGGAAGCGGTCACTCGGCTCCCACTGGACCGAGGCCCGCGTCGACCACAGGTCGCGGTCGTTGACCCGGTTTTCCGTGAAGGTGTTGTAATCATAGCCGTCGCGCTTGGTCCACGCGCCGGCCACGCGGACCCCGAGGGTGTCCGTGATCGGCACGTTAAGCATACCGCTCAGGCGCTTGGACTTGTAGTTGCCGAGCTCGCCCTTGATCTCGCCGCCGAACTCGGGCTCGGGCAGCGCCGGGATCATGTTGACGACACCCGCCGTCGCGTTGCGGCCGTAGAGCGTGCCCTGCGGGCCGCGCAGCACTTCCACCCGCGCCATGTCGAAGAATTCAGACTCAAACAGGCGGTTGCGGACCAGCGGTGTGTTATTGAAGCTGACGGCGACGGCAGGGTCGCTCGACGCCGAGATCGCCTTGGTCCCGACCCCGCGGATCGAGAAGTTATACATGCTGAAATTGCTTTTGGAGAAATTGACGTTCGGGATCGCCCGCAGCAGCTCGGAGCCGCCCTCGATCTTGCGGTCGTCAAGTCCTTCCGCCGTCAGCGCCGTAATCGCGATCGGCACGTCGCTGATCCGTTCCTCGCGCTTCTGTGCGGTCACGATGATATCGGCGAGAGTGGCTTCTCCTCTGCGCGCCCCGGCGCTGGGGGCAGCCTCATCAACCTCGCCGGCGCTCGCTCCGGCAGCGGGCTGGACGATGAATACGCCCGACTGGCCGACGCGGACGCTTAATCCGGACTCTGCCAGCAAGCGGTCGATCCCGGCGCGCGCGCTGAATTGACCCGAAAGCGCCGCACTTGTCTTGCCGCGAACGGCCGCCGGATCGAAGGTGACCTGCTGGTTCGCGGCGCGCGCAAAGGCATTGAGCGCGCTGCCGAGATCCTGAGCGGGAATGTTGAATTCGTAAAGCTGTTCGCGTGTTTCTGCGGCGATGACCGGCTGTGCCGCGATGACGATGGCGGTAAGTGACGTGGCAGAAACGAGAATGCCTCGCAGAGACCTGCACATGATTGACTATCTCCCCCTGATAGTGTTGCGGTTCTTTCGGGTCCGCAATCACAGGGTAATACGCATAATCGTCACGATGACACACCGGCCGCTCTATATATTATTCTATAAAGGCGGTTACCTTTTGCGCGAATTCCAGGATTCCGTAGCGTTATCTGCTAGGGCGTGCTCTTTGGGATATGCCCATCAACCAGAATATATTCTACCCGATGGGGGGCTCCCGATCCTGCATTTCAGGAATCCCGAGGAGCGTCGCTAAGTTCGGCGGTTCCTTTGACGATGCATGGCGAGCCGCTGGTCTTGGGCGGAAGGGTGGTGTCAATCTTCAGGGTCGTGCCATCCCACTGCGCCTCGATATCGCCGGCGCAGCCGCCGGAAATGGCCGTGGACACGTCGACGTTCCTGAGCCTGACGGTGCTGTCGCTTACCTCGATATCGTATGGGCCGCCCCTGAACGATACCATGTTGCACAACAGGTTGCCTGGGCTGAGATCAACCGTTGCCTTGTTGTTGGCGACTTCCACTTTGATCCGGCAGGAGAGCTGCTTGCCTTTCTTGACGGTGACGGTGCCTGCCAGTTTGCTGTCCGGCAGCGTTGCATGGGCGGTGTGCGCGCCCAAAAGGGCCGATGACAGAACGACGAGTCTTGCAAGCCTTTTCATGAATCATCCTCTGACGGTGCCGCAGATCTTATCTGCGCGCAGTTACAGGGTATTACGCGCGATTGCCGCGACGGCACACCACGGCGGGCCGCCTATATTTTTGCCGCATGAGGTGGCCTCATGCGCGAACGCCAGGTTTCCGTAACGTCAAGGCCCGCTCGCAACTTTCTGCGGGACGAGCCTGAACCTGAATATATTTTTTCTGATGGGGGGGCGATTTTTAGTGGCTGCTGGCCAGCACCAGTTTGCCGGGTTCGCGTGTTGCATTGATCGGATAGAGCGCGGTCACCCCCTCGATGAAGGCATCAACATCGCCCGCCTCGAAAACGCCGCTAATCTTATAGGACGCGATGCGCTGATCGCGGACGACGATGCGGTTCTTTGCATAGCGGTTCATTCGTTCGGCGGCGAGTGCAAGTGGCTCGCCTTCAAAGCTGAGAAGGCCGGATTCCCAGGACAGCGAGTGCGTCAGGTCTGCTTCGATGACATGCGCTGCGCTGCCGGCGGTGGAGGCGATCAACTCCTTTCCCGGACTCAACACGAGGGCGGGCTCGGTGTATTCGGGAATCGACGGCTGTGGATCCGGCGATCGCATGGGCGCCAGCACCTCGTCGTTCTCCGGGTGATCGATGACCTCAACCTGGCCTTCATAAAGTACGACGCGCACCTGCTCCGGCAGTAATTCGACGCTGAATGACGTTCCCGTCGCGACCGTCACGCGGTTGCGTGCGCGCACGGTGAAGGGGCGCAGCGGATCATGGACCACATCGAACTTGGCGCGTCCGGCAAGGAGTTCGAGGTTTCGGCGGTCATCATCCAGCCGGACATCGACTGCGGTCGCGGCATCGAGCGTCAGTCGCGAACCATCATCGAGCATTACGACGCGCCGTTCGCCAATATCCGTCCTGTAATGGGTCGTGCCATCATGCAGGAGAAGGATTGTCAGGGCCACCAACAGGGCGAGGCAGGCGGCGATGCCGGTGGGGCAGCGCAGGAACGCGCTGCGCGCCCAGCGCCTTGCATTGAGCTTCCGCAGCGATTCCACTGCCTCAGCGCGATGCCGGATCATTTCAGGGGTATCGGTGATGGCGTCGATCCCCTCCCATATCGCCACGGCCTCTTCAAAAGCCCGCGCATTATGGGAGTCGGCGGCAATCCAACGGTCGAACGCAGCCTGCTCGTCGGCATCGAGGCGCGCATCGGCCAGTCGCATGCACCAGAAGGCGGCGCGCTCATCTCTTTTGTCCGATATGGTGTGAATCGGCTCGTTCATTCGCTGTCTTTCCTGGCGCAGGTCATCAGATGGACCATGGCGCGCGCCACATGTTTCTCGACCGCGCTGCGCGATATGCCGAAGCTTTCCGCGATGAGGCGCTTCTCGATATTCTCGACACGATACAGGACGAAGATGGCGCGCGTCCGCTCCGGCAACTCGGCCAGCCCGGCGGCCAGCACGGCGAGCGCATCGCGCGCGGCTGTAATTTTCTCGGGATCGAGCCAGTCGATCCCCTGGCCATAGAGGCTGCCAACCGCCTCGCGACTGTCGGTCCGCACCCTTGAGCGCCGCGCACGATCACGCAGCAGATTGGATGCGATCTGGAAGACATAGCCTGCATGCAAATCGGGATCGCCTTGGGCGCCGCCAAATACGCGCGCGAAAACGTCCTGAGTCAGGTCCTCAGCCTCGGCATGATCGTGAACGCGTTTCAGAAAGAACGACATCAACGCCGGACGCCAGCGCCGATAACGTCGCGTCAGTTCATTCTCGCTGTCGGCCTGAAGGTGCATGCCCTTTCCAATGATTATTGGTCCGACATGTAATACGCGCGAACTATGCCATCACGCAGCACCAGGGGCCAAGAAAATAGTATAATAGTTTGCCTGTACAACTATGTGGAGGTTCTCGGCCTTTGAGGGCGCCTCGCCACCGTGAGAGCGGCAAGGCGTTCGTCTGGCCGGGATGGGGCATCTGGTGGAAGGCGATGATGCGGAGACTGCCATGCCGTAACAGCCTCGGAAGGGGAAAGGGAGTCGCGCCGTCTATTCGGCGGGCTCGACGTAGATCGGGTTGCCGACGAGCAGCAGGCGGCCATCCTTTCCACGCACGTCGACCCTCAGCCAGTGGCGCCGGCCGTCACCCGTCCAACGGAAGGGGAGCCGTTTCTCGGGGTTGCCTGTCCTGACGATCGGGAGACCGAGGCTTGTCTCTTCCCGGCCGTCGGCGATCACAGCCAGGCGCCCTTCGCTTATGCCTTTGACCGTCACCGTGACCTCGGCCGTATCGCCTTTGTTAAGTCGCAGCGTCCCACCCATTGCGACCTCACGGCCGCCGGCCCGCGCGGTCATATCGAGCAGGCGGTTGCGCGTGCCCTCGATGTCGATGAACACTCGGCCCGAGCGCAGGCCATCGAGCATACCCTTGACCGACAGCTCGGCCATATAAATCACGGTCGTCGGCGACCCGATGGAACTTGGCTGGTCGAGCGGCCGGCCCGCATCGTGATTGTCACTACCGCCGATCGCGGTCAGATGCTCGCCCGCATTCAGCCGCTCGTGCCAGAAGGCGAAGCCCTGAAGCGGCGATTCTGCGGACCCCGTCTCAGACATCGTCCCACCGTTGACCACCTCAACGGCCTGCGCCGCGCCTGGGGCCAGGCCCTCGATCCGCCAGCCGCATCCCATGCAGATCTCACCCGAGGGCGCGCCTGGGTGGTTGATCGAGATGACGCCGCCCGCGGCTCGCGCCGCATCGATCCATCTGGCGGCTGCGGCATTGCCAGCAAGGGTCCGGAAGTCCAAAAACCCGGTCACACCGAACACATTGGCGTGACCCCAGAAGGTCGTGATCTCCCGTCCCGGCACCAGGAGCAGCTTATCGTAGGCGGGCTGCAAGGCCCGCATCGCCGCATAATGGGCGGTGGTGTTGTGGTCGGTGATGGCAATAAAATCGAGACCGCGCTTCGCTGCCGCGGCAACCGTGCGATCAACAGGGCAGGGGACGCGCGCGCCGCTCTGGCTCGCGCAGCGGCCGTCGCTGTTGCCGGTATGGGTGTGAAGATCACCCCGGTACCAGCCGGCAGCGACCTTGAGGGGAGCCTTGGCAAACTCGGTCGGCTGAGGCGCTCGTTCAATTATGATCCGTGCCTCGTAGCGAGCGGTGGCATTGGGGCGAATGTTGGGTGTGCCCAGGAGCAGATGCCAACGCCCGGCTGGCAGGGGGCCGGCCAGGAAGCCGGGAGAGGCATCCTCGACAGCGACGGTGAAGCCAGGATGGCTGCCACCGCCCCAGCCCCGGAACCGCTGCGGGTCGAGGAGTCCCAAGTCGATGACCGACTTCTGCGCCTTGCCGTCGTAGGAGAAGTTTACGCTGATGCGCGTCGCCCCTTCCGGCACGTCGAAGGGCACCTCGCGGTACTGTTCGTGGTCGGCATGGGTGAGCGTACCGGTGAGGACAAACTCGCCCGAAGTCGCTGTCCCGCCCGCGCTTGATGCGGGCGAGACGGCGGCGACAGGAGCGGCGACCAGCGCCAGGGACAAGGATACAAGAAGAGCGCTGAGCCGCCGCATAGTCATGACTCCGTTGCCTTAGAACCGGTACATCAGCGCCGCGCGATAAGTGCGGCCGATCAGCGGACGGGCGATGAAGGTGTTCGCGCCCGCGTCCGCATTCTGCAGTTCGCCTGCGCGCGGATTGCCCTCGGTCAGGCCCAGGGAGTTGGTGAGGTTGTCGATATAGCCGTAGAACGACAGCTGCTCGTTGATCTGCCAGCGCCCGCTCAAGTTGACCGCCTCATAGGACGGCAGCCGTACGGAATTGGCGGTATCCACATAGCGCTTGCCCTGATGCTCGATAGCCGCCTGCAGGCGCAGGGCGCCGTTGAACAGGTTGACGCCCGGCACCACGCGCAGGCTGAACTTCGGCACACGGATGAGCTGATTGCCGTCGTAGTCGTTCAGCTTGCCCGAAGCGTCCGTATAGGTCAGCCCCTTGTACTTCGGTTCCTGGAAAGTGACGGTGCCGGCCAGGTCAAACCAGGTGGTCGGGCGGATGACGGTCTCGAGTTCGAGGCCGAAGGTCTGGGTGTCGGCGTAGCGCGCTTCGGACACCGAGGCGCCGGTTTCAAGGTCGAAGCGGTAGTTGCTGAAGCCCACGTTGTTGTATTTCGTCCAGAAGCCGGTCGCATAGACATCGACCAACGGGCTGCTGAACTTGAAGCCCACTTCGCCCAGATCCATCGTCTGCGTGTCGGGCTTGGCCGCCGCGTTGGTGATGTAATTGCCAAGGCTCGGCATGCGGCTGGCGGCGGTATAGCGGGCGAACATGCCCATCCGGTCATCGAATTGGTAGTTCACGCCGACCGTCCAGCCGAGCTTATCGAAGCTGTCGTCATAGTGGCCGAACACGCCGGTGCCGGTCTGGATCTGCGAGGTGGGAAGCGAGCCCAGGTTCACGGTCTGCTTGGTCTCGACCCGACCCCTGGCCGTCATCTTCTCCCAGCGCAGACCGCCATCGATCCGCAGGGCATCGGTGACCTGCCATTCGTCAGCCAGATAGAAGGCGTGGGTGGTTTGCTCGCCCGAGGCGTTTTCCCACTCATAGCCGTAGCGCCAGATGCCATTGTCCGTTAGCGACGAGACAACATTGCCCGCTGCATCCACCGCGACGAGATCAAGCAGCCGCGCATTGGTCTGCACGTCGAGCAGCACGGACGAGGAGTAGCGGCTGAAGTCTTCCTGGATGTGGGCGAAGTAATAGCCGAACGTGATGTCGTGGGTGGAAGATCCCAGCTCGATGCGGTGCGAGACCTGGGTGTCGCTGATGAATTCCTTCACCGGCATGGTGATGCCACGCAGGCCGCCAACCATGACCAGCCCATTGCCGTTCTGGTTGGCGGTGTTGTAGATACCGCCCGGCTCATTGACGTAGCGCAGCTGCAGCCCAGTCGCGCCCGGCACCGAGCCCAGCAGCCCGGCCTGCTGCTCGAGGAAGCTGGTCGCGCTCAGCAAGGTGTTGGGGTAGACACCGTTGCGCTGGGTCGTCGTGTCGTTGAAGCGCGACGTGTTGACGATCTTCCAGCCGTCCGCCGGCTCGAAGGTAAAGCGGCCGGTGACTTGCGTGCGCTTGATCTCGGTGCCGCGGGTGTTATCGAACTCGTAAATGCTGCCGTCGCCCATGATCATGTTGATGAGCGAGGTCTCAGGGCCGGCAACGCTGCCGTGATGCCCATCGAAGCCGGGCACCGCGCGGATCTTGCCATCCGCATCGGTCCGCATGGGAATGCCGGTGTAAAAGGCAACCGTATCGTCCACGCGCTTGATGTCCAGCTCGATCGAGCCGCGTTCAAACTCGCGTGACAGGGATGCCCGGATCTGGCCGCCCTTGTTTCCGGTGAAGCCTACGTCGCGAGCACCATCATAGCTGCGGTAAAAGCCGCCGATCGCCAGCTTCCATTCGCCGATGGGCGCGCCGGTCCAGAAATCAAGGCGGTAGTGGTCATGATCGCCAACGGTCGCCTTGACCAGGCCCTCTGCCTCATCGCCCACCTTGCGCGGAATGAAGTTGATCGCGCCGGCCGGCGCGTTGGCATAGAACACCGACGACGGGCCGCCGCGCACTACCTCGATCCGATCGATGGTTTCATCGAGGCGGAAGACCTGGTCGCCGTTCAGGTAGCCGAGCGCCGGGTCGTGCTGGATGGGAATACCGTCTTCGAGTAACTGGACTGAGCCGAAGCCATCCACCGGCACGCCGCGAGCGCGCACGTTGCCGCTGGCCTCGCCGCCCGAGGCCTCTACCCAGAAACCGGGAACCGACTTCAGGGCTTCGGTGACGCTGGTCGGCGCCTGGAGGCGCAAAGTCGCCTCATCGATATTGGTTACCGAATAGCTGGTCTCGGCCTTGGTGCGGACGCCCGTTCCGGCGCGGCCGGTGACGATAATCTCGTCTAGGCTCGATACTCCGGCTTCGTTTGCGACATCCTGCGCGAGCACGCCGGGCGCCTGTGTCAGCCCTCCGGCAAGCATGCTGGAGCAGAGCAGCACTTTGGTGGTGGATTTCATCTTTTCCCTTTCGCTGTACGCTAGGCAGCGGCGCTGTCCGCTCAGCCGATTGGGCTTGCGGATCTGGCGCCCCTTTTCTGGTGATGGACTTTCGCCGGGAGACGCCCGGTCTGCGTTGGCCGTTTCAATGCGGGGACGGCGGATGGTGATGGCCTGCGGCGTCATGTCGGCGATTTCGAGGGAGCTGCCTGCCAGCAGCCGCTCCAGCGCCTCCTGCCGCGTCATCCGGCCCCGGACCTTCGGGCTCCGCAGGGCGGCGGCAGCCTCATAGGGCAGGAGGATCTGCCGGTCCGCCTGACGCGCATATTGGTTGAGCGCGTCAGCGAGCGGTTGGCTGGGGATATCAAATTGAACGCTGTCACTTGCCGTCTGCGCCGTGGCTGTCGATGGCAGGATGGCCGGTGCAAGCACCGCCATGCTGACAGACAACGCAACAAGGCAAGGCGTTCTCATCGTACCCCTCGAACAGGTTCCGGGCGTAGACGAGACGGCCTCGTAATTCCGCCATCGCAGCGGAAGAAAAAATCAGACAGGTCTAGATGATGCGTCGCATGTGGTTAGGCAGAGCGCAGGGTAATGGTTTGCGGGCCAACGTCTGCCCGGATGTCGAAGCCATGCTGCAGCGAGCGCAGAAAACTGGTGGGGTCGTCGACAAAGAAGCGCCCCTCCAGCCGGATCGCGCCGATTCTTGGGTCGCCGATCACCAGTTTCTTGTCGAGGTAGCGGTTGAACTCACTCACCGCCGCGTCAAGGCGCATGCCCTTGAAGATGATTTCGCCCCGACGCCAGGCTGAGATGACGTCAGCGGTGCTGGGGGAGACCGCGAGCGTCTGCATGCGGCCGCCACGATTTGAGACGGCATGCATGGGCGCAAGCGCAATCCGGGTGTTGTCTGGCCGATGAATTACGCCGCCGCCCGAAAGGGCGATCAGCTCCGGGCCATTGTCATACAGGCGAAGATTATACCGGCCTTCCGTCAGTCGGGCGATCACGTCGGCGCCATGCAGGACAAAGGGCTGGGCGTGGTTCGTGGCAACGGAAATCGCGGCCTCGCCACGCTCCAGCCACATCGATCGGCGCTTGCCGAAATCCCAGGAGAGTACGCTATCAGTATTGAGTTCCGCCGCACTGCCGTCAGGTAGCCGGATTGCTCGCCGCTCGCCTACCGCCGTCTGGATGCGCTCACGCCCTGCGCCGTGCAGCCACGCCACGCTGCCTGTTGCTGCCAAAACAACGCCTGCGCCCGCGCCGGCCAGCAGTCGCCGGCGGCTGAATGCAGGTTTCTCTTCCATGTCTTCCTGTATCCTGACTGCGGGCAGGGCCATGTCTGGCCGTTCGGGTGACAAACGCAGAGCGCCCGTGCGCTCCCAAATTGCAAGCATCTGGGCAAAGGCAGCGGCATGGCGAGGATCGGCAGCGCGCCAGGCTTCGAACAATTGTGGATCCGCACGGCCGGCATCGAGCGCGACCAGCCATTCGGCAGCCTCCGCGATCAGTTCTCCCCCTGCCTTCTCCGACTCCATGCGTCCATCGACCTCGTGACTTCACCCTTGTCTGTGGATTTCAGCGCCTCTTGCAATAATCGCAATCCCTTGACGAGGTGTTTTTCAACAGTGGAGACGGCGATGCCCATTTTTTCCGCCACTCGACTTGGCGGCAGGCCATCGATGCGCCGCAGATAGAGCGCTTCCCGGCACCGCTGCGGCAGTGCTGTCATCGCACGGGCGACCCGTCGCAACTCCGCCCGATCGAAAGTAACCTGATCTGGCCAAGGGCGATCATCCATTGCATCCATCTCGTGCAATACAACTGCCCGATCGATTCGCACCACGTCCGCACGGCGGAAGCGCTCGATCGCGATGTTGCGGATCATCTGCATGGCAAAGGCATGCGGATCGACGATGCGTTGCCAGTCATCCAGCGCCATCAGGCGGGCATAGACTTCCTGAACGACTTCTTCGGCATCTTCTTCGTTCCTGAGCAGGTGAAGAGCGAATTTCCGGTGAGACAGATGGTGGACATGCACCCTGTCGATGAACCACCGGTCAATCTGGCGAACCCACGTCATGATCGGCCCTTGCGCGTACGTAACAAGGCGCAGTTAGCCGACTCAGATGACAGCTTGTTGACGTGCGTGCATCTTATGCTGCCGTGGCGCGTGAAGCCGGGCGATCGTGACCTGAAAACCCAGCCCATTGAGAGGCTGTTGACGGGCTTATCGAAGAGTTGCTGATGAAAGCCTGAGCCTGCCAGCGCGAACTTCGCATCATGGCGGGAAAATGGGCAGGCCACGCCTTGTCGCGGCCCTGCCCATTTGTTCGTTGCCGTGTTCTTTCTGCTTCTTCCCTACCGGCGATCTGGCTCCTGCTGCCCGACAAGGGCCACAGGATGATCGTGGGTGGACAACCTATGGATGCTCTGCGGACGCTGTTGAACTCAGGTGTGGATTTTTCCCGCCTCCTGCAATCCACTCATCCAGCACCCGTTCAAGGGTCGATAGCGGCACCGAACCCAGGTCCAATATTGTATCGTGGAACCACCGCTGGTCGAATTGCGCGCCGAGCGCCTTTTCGGCTTCAGCCCGCTTGCGGCGGATCAGCAGCTCGCCAAGCTTGTAGGCGCAGGCCTGGCCTGGGGAATTAAGGTAGCGATCAACCTCGATTCTGACCTCATGATCCGATAGCGCGGTATGGCTGGCCAGGTACTCAATCGCCTGCTCGCGGGTCCAGCCCATATGGTGAAGCCCGGTATCGATCACCAGCCGCGCGGCACGCCACATCTCATAGGTTTCGCGGCCAAATTCATCATAAGGCGTTTCATAGATGCCCATTTGGGTGCCGAGCCATTCCATGTAGAGCGCCCAGCCTTCGCCATAGCCGGAGAAGTAGGTGGTCTTGCGGATCTCCGGGCGATCTGGCCCTTCGAGCGCGAGCGCGGCCTGGAAGCTGTGACCGGGCGCGCATTCATGCGCGGTCAGTGGTGGAATGGTGTAAAGTGGGCGGGCCGGCAGATTGTAGGTGTTCATCAGGCAGCTATCGAGACCACCGTTGCCGCCGGTGGCAAATGGCGCGATGTTTGCCGGCGTCTGCACGATGGTGAAGCGGTAGCGCGGCAGCAACCCAAACAGGAATTTCAGCTGTCCGTTGATCTTATTCGCGACATATGCCGATTTCGCGATCAATTCATAAGGCGTCTTGGCGTAGAAGCGGGGATCAGACTTCAAATACTTGAGAAAGCCCTGGAAGTCACCGGTCCAACCCGCTTCTTTCATCGTCGCCTTCATGTCGGCATCGATTCGGGCCACTTCCTTTAGGCCCAGAGCATGAATCTCCTCGGGCGTCATGTCCGTGGTCGTATATTGCCGCAGCTTTGCGGCATAATACTCCTTGCCGTTCGGCAGGACTTCGGCTGCCGTGCTCTCCCGGGCATGCGGAATATAGTCGTCGCGCACAAAAACATGCAGCTTTGCGAAGGCCTTGGCTGCCGCCGCGACTGCGGCCTTGCCTTCCGCGACCAGCGCATCGCGCTCGGCTGCCGGGACGCTCGATGGCATCTTGGCGAAGGGGGTGTAGAGAGGATTCTTCTCTGCATCGGCAAAGGCAAGAGGCTCGATAGCCTTGTCGCGCCCAACGATTGATATGCGAGGGTCTGTGAATCCACGCTTCAGCCCTGCGCGCATGTTGGCAATCTGTTCGTCGATGTAGCGCGGCATTTCACCAAGGCGGCTGATATAATCGCGGTATTCCGCGCTTGATCCGAAGCCATGGCGTGGCGCGATCCACGTCCAGAAGCCAAAGGGATTTTCGTATTCGCGGAAGCGCTGCTCGGTAATGAAGCCTTCAAGCGCTGCTTGGAAAACCTCGGCGTTTATCCGCTCCTCAGGGGAAAGCTCGTTGACCGGAATTGCATCGAGCTGCCGGAGCGCGTTCGACCAGTAGGCGTAGCGGCGTTGCTGGCTGGCTGGGTCGACATGGGGCATGTGCGGTCCGCCGCCTTCGCCATCCTGATCCTTGCCGAACTCCTGCGTGCGCCATTGCCATTCGGCATCGTAGAGCGCTTTGAGGCGAGCATCTGCGCTTGCTGATGACTCAGCAGCCGTTACCTGTTCGGCTGCGATCGCGTAACCGCTTGCTGAAAATAGCAGTGAACCTGCGACGGCAATTGCAAAGGAATAGCCCTTCATCCCTGGCTCCTTTTGACCACGCAAGCCGAGCAACCCGGCCTATGGGCGTTGTTCGTCACGGTTTCCGGCGCACGCCCAACCGCAGCAAACGGATAACGTATACGAAACACTCTAGGCGACGATCGAAGCGAGTCAATAGTGATGGTCTTCCTTGGCTAAGCGGTTCAGCAGCTTGCCCTAGTCTGCATGGGCGCCAGCTTGAGGCGTCAACATCGCCGGGCTGGCTCACTCTGCCGCCTGGGCTATTGATCGGGTTCGTTAAGGTTCGGTCATTATACGTAGAAATGGTGATCTGCCCGGTAGGAATGCAATAAACCCAGGCTTTCAGGCGTTGTCTGTTTGAGGAGACGATGGGCCATCGCTGAGGTCCGATCATGCTTTCGCAGCTCCGAGGAGCCGATCTTGAGCGGCTCATGGACAGTATTGGAGCCCCGACCTTTATCGTAGGGACGGCGGGCGAGGATCATTTCGTTGTCATCTACGCTAACAAGGCGCTGCAATCGGCAACGGGCCTCCCGGCGGAAAGCGTCAGGGGGCAGCTGCCTGAAGAGATGATAAGGCCGGAACAGGCCAAAATCTTTAAGCACCATTATCGCTTGTGTAGCCAAACCGGTGAGCCTGTGATCTTCGAGGTGCTGCTGACGCTTCCGGTCGGCGAGCGGTGGCTCCGCATTACTCTCAACCCGGTCAGGGACCAGGGCGGGAGCGGGGCCGTCGTGCGTATGCTCGGCACGATGGTTGATGTGACCGAGGAGCGGCGCGCGCACGAAACCCTGCGGTATCAGAATCTTCTTCTGCAAGCGCAACAGGATCTGAGCCCCGATGGCATAATGATTGCCGATGTCCACGGAACCCTTCTCAATTGGAACGCCCGGTTAAGCGAGTTATGGGGCGTGACGGAGGAGATCGTACGCCAAGGGCGCGAGGCGTTGCTGCCGCGGATACTGGCCCAGCTTGTCGATCCGGGCACTTTTCTGACTATGATCGAAGAGGCCTATCGCAATTTGCATGAGAATATTGTCGGCTACGAGGTCGAGCTTAAGAATGGGAAGATTTACCAGATCTTTAGCCGCGGCCTTATTGATGAATGCAACCTTGGGCGCGGCCGGATCTGGTTCCTGCGCGACATAACCGAGAGCAGGATCTACCAGCGGCGCCTGAGTGAGGCTCTCGCTTTGCAGAGGGCGATTCTTGACAGTGCTCGTCAAATCATCCTTTCGGTGGACCGGAACCTTGTATTCCGCAGCTTCAATGCTGCGGCTGAGCGGCTTCTCGGCTACAAGGCCGAGGAGGTGATTGGCAAAAAGACGGCTCTTATCCTGCATGATCCGGCCGAGATCGAAGAGCGCAGGGCGGTCATGAGCCAGGAGTTGGGGCGAGATGTCAGCGTTTATGAAATGTTCCAGGGGCAAGTCCTGAAAGGCATGCCGTTGGTTCAGGAATGG
The DNA here is from genome assembly GCF_022569295.1 of Pedomonas mirosovicensis. Classification (NCBI taxonomy): domain Bacteria; kingdom Pseudomonadati; phylum Pseudomonadota; class Alphaproteobacteria; order Sphingomonadales; family Pedomonadaceae; genus Pedomonas; species Pedomonas mirosovicensis. The sequence goes on from NZ_JAKFIA010000002.1 coordinate 437,086, forward strand.
TCTTACATCTGCAAGGATGGAAGCCGCCTGCCGGTCGAGCTGTCACTGACCCGGCTGGACGATGAACAGGGCAGCCTTCTTGGGTTTCTGGCAATCGTGACGGATATTACGGAGCGCAAGGAGACCGAGCGTCAGCTGTTCGAGTTGGCAACGACAGATGCTCTGACCAAGCTTTGGAACAGGCGCCACTTCGCCGAGCAGGCCGAAAGATCCCTGATCCGTGCCAGGCGATACGATGAACACATATGCATCGCGCTGATCGATATCGACCACTTCAAACGGATCAATGACACCTATGGCCATGCCGCTGGCGATGCGGTGCTCTATCATCTGGCCCGCGCTCTGGACAGGATGCTGCGCGGGTCTGACTTCATGTGTCGTTGGGGAGGCGAGGAGTTTGCGGTACTTTTGCTTAACACCGACCCAAGTGAAGCGCTGCAGATTGCCGAGCGTATGCGCCGGACAGTGATGCGCCTGGAAGTGAACTACGAGGACGCACGCGTTCCGGTGACGGCCAGTATTGGACTGTCGGATTGCCTGTCATGCGACCAAAGCCTGGATGTGGTACTGTCCCGCGCTGATGAAGCCCTCTATGCGGCCAAGGCCGCCGGACGAAATTGCGTCCGCGCCGTATGGAGTCATGAGGCTGCGGGCCGTGAACCAGCCAGCTCTCTTTAAGGAGGCCATCGCCCTTCACCTTGCGTCCAGGATTGGGACCCAAGGCCCAGGCAGTAAAAAGCGCCCATTCATCGGCGCTTTTTTTATGCCTGATTGCTGCAAATCCCAAGCGCTGGTGAGCGCCAATCCGCAAATCGGCTGGCGGCCACCCCGCCATGAACCCTCGGCTTGAAAACACTCTATTAATTAGGCGATGATTCGTATACGATATAATCTTTCGATCGGTCTCAAAGGGGGTCTTGCCGGTGCCAACCTTCGTTCGTGTCCTGCTTGGAAGCCTGCTGCTTGTCTTCAGCGCTACGGCTTCAGCTGCTCCTTCTGCTGCCGATTACGAGCGTTCGCTATCACTGCGCGATAACTGGATGCTGCTGACCCGCAACATCGTCTTTCCCGCGCAGTGGGTGCCAGGTAGCCATGACTTCGTCTACCGCAAAACGGTAGAAGGCGGTTTCGCCTTTATCCGCGAGAACGCCGATACGGGCACGCAGGGCCCTGCCTTCGATCAGGCTGCGATTGCCGCAGCGTTGCACCGGGCGACGGGCGAGGACTACTCCGCGTTGCAGCTGCCTTTTGAGACCTTCCGCTATGCCGATGGGGGGCAGGCGATCGATTTCGAGCTGCACTATGAGCCCTGGCGCTGCAGCTTCAAGGAAGCCAAGTGCGTGCCACAGCAGCATGTTGGCCGCCCGTCCGGTTTCGGTGTCGTGCGCGATCTACGCGTTCCCGCCGATAACAGCCCGAAAATCTCGCCCGATGGCAAGTGGGAAGCCCTTGTCGAAGGCTACAATGTCATTGTCCGTCCTGTTGGCGGCGGCGCTACCAAGGTGCTGAGCCAGGATGGTACGGAGGGCAATTTCTATGATCCGCAGACCATCAAATGGTCGCCGGATTCAACAAAGGTCGCCGCTTATCGCGTCCGTCCGGGCTTTGCTCGCTATGTGACCTACGTGAGCGCTGCACCCAAGGACCAGCTGCAACCAACGGTACAGCAGGTTCTCTATCCGAAGCCGGGCGATGCGATCGACATTGAGCAGCCGGTGCTTTTCGACGTCATTGCCGGACGGCAGATCAACGTCTCGAACGCGCTGTTCCCCAACCCCTATCAGCTGCGGCATCTCAATTGGCGGGCGGACAGCAAGACCGTTGCCTTTGAATACACCCAGCGTGGCCATCAGCTTGCGCGGGTCATCGAGGTGGATGCGAAAAGCGGCGCGGCACGCGCCGTCGTCGAGGAAAAAGCTGATACCTTCATCTATCAGGACCGCGGTTTCCGCCATGATGTGAACAATCGCGGCGAAGAGGTGATCTGGCTTTCCGAGCGTGATGGATGGGCGCATCTCTATCTTTATGACGGCCGCACCGGTCGGGTGAAGAAGCAGATCACCAAGGGTGATTGGGTGGTCAGGGATGTGGTGCGCGTTGATGACAAGGCGCGCCAGATCTGGTTTGCCGCGAGCGGCATGAACCCAGGCGAGGATCCCTATTTCATACACTATTACCGGATCAACTTTGACGGTTCGGACCTGACGCCGTTGACGCCGGAGAAGGCAAACCATCAGGCCAGCTTCTCGTCTGATATGGAATATTATGTCGACGTCTACTCGCGGGTCGATATGCCGAACGTTGCCGAGCTTCGCCGGGCGCGTGACGGCTCGCTGGTGCGCCGGATCGCGGAAGGCGACATTTCCCGGCTGACAGCTGCCGGCTTCCGGGCGCCGGAGGTATTCGTCGCCAAGGGCCGCGACGGCAAGACTGACATATGGGGCCTGATCGTTCGTCCGCGCGATTTCGATTCCACCAAGCACTACCCGGTCATTGAGAACATTTATGCCGGCCCGCACGATAGCTTTGTCCCGAAGAGCTTCTGGCCGTTTGGTTATCATTCGGGGGGCGACAAGGTGATCGGCATGCAGGCGCTGGCGGACCTTGGTTTCGTCGTCGTGCAGATCGACGGCATGGGGACAGCCAACCGCTCCAAGGCGTTCCAGGATGTCGCCTGGAAGAACCTCGGCGATTCAGGCTTTCCTGATCGCATCCTCTGGCACAAGGCAGCCGCGGCAAAGTATTCGTGGTATGACATCGGCCATGGTGTCGGCATCTACGGCGGGTCGGCCGGCGGGCAGAGCACGCTTGGCGCGCTGCTCTTCCATCCTGAATTCTATACGGTCGGCGTTGCCTTTGCGGGCTGTTTCGACAATCGCATGGATAAGATCAGCTGGAATGAGCAGTGGATGGGCTGGCCAGTTGATGAGAGCTATGCGCGCGCCTCTGGCGTTGAAAACGCCTGGCGTCTGCAGGGCAACCTGCTCATCATTTTCGGCGAGCAGGATACCAACGTTGACCCGTCCTCGTCGCTTCAGGTGGTCGATGCCTTGATCAAGGCCGGCAAGGACTTTGATCTGATTGAGGTTCCGGGTGAAGGCCACGCCGTGGGCCGCTCCACCGGCCCGATCCACTACCTGCAACGGCGGCAGTTTGATTTCTTCGTCAGGCACCTGCAGGGCAGCAACACCCCCAACTGGAACCGGGCTGCCACAGCCCGGTAAGGTTGGCGCCCTGTGGCCTGAGGGGGCTCTCTGTCAGGGCTCGATCCGGTCGGGCTCGGCAGCCCAGAGGTGCAACGCGAACAGGCGGTTGGGATCGGTCCAGGCGACGAGCGGCTCCCAGCCGCTGGCGCGGGCGAGGAGGCGCGCCTCTTCCAGGGTGTATTTATAGCTGTTCTCGGTGTGGATAGAGTCTCCGGCATCTAGATGGAAATTGTGGCCGGCTGCGTGGAAGGCGACATCCTCGGCGGTGACCAGATGCATTTCGGTGCGGCCGAGCGTATCGTTCCAGAAAGCGCGGTGCCTGAAGGCACGGACGGGTATCGTCCCTTCCAGTTCGCGGTTGATCCGGCGGAGCAGATTGAGGTTGAAGGCGGCCGTCAGGCCAGCAGCGTCATTGTAGGCAGCTTGGATCAGCCGGGGGTCCTTGCGCGTGTCGATGCCGATGACGAGGCGGGTGCCAGGGCCAAGCGTATCACGAAAGGCGCGGAGCAGCGTCACGGCAGCCCGATGAGTCATGTTGCCAATGGTGGAGCCGGGAAAGAACCCGAGCTTGGGTTCGCCGGCAACCATGGCTGGCAGGGACAAGGGCTTGGTGAAATCAGCAGCCAACGGCAGTACGTCGAGGCCGGGATGCGTGGCCGCGAACGCCGAAGCCGAAGCATGCAGGTAATCGGCCGAGATGTCGATCGGCAGGTAGGCGGTTGCTTTAACATGATCGAGCAACAAAGGCGTCTTGGCCGAAGATCCTGAGCCGAATTCAACGAGGACGCGCCCATGCCCGGAAAGGTGGGCGATATCGGGGCCGTGCGCCCGCAATAACCACACCTCGGCGCGCGTCAGATAATATTCGGACAGACGCGTGATCGCCTCGAACAGTTCGGAGCCGTATTTGTCATAGAGGAAGCGCGCCGGGATCACCCGAGGGCGCTGCGACAGGCCGGCGATGACCGCGCGGGCAAATTCGGTTTCGGCACCTGTCGTCATGCATCGTCCCTTGCCAGTCGCACGCCGGTAAACTGCCAGCGCTGATGCGGGTAGAAGAAGTTGCGGTAGCTGGAGCGGGAATGGCCTGGGGGCGTGGCGCAGGATCCGCCACGCAGCACGAACTGGCCCGACATGAACTTGCCGTTGTACTCACCGACCGCGCCAAGAGCGGGACGAAAGCCCGGGTAAGGAAGATAGGCGCTACCAGTCCATTGCCAGCAGGCATCGAACAGCTGCGGCAGGTTGGGATGCGCCTGGGCCACTGCCTCCCACTCGGCTTCGCGCGGCAACCGGGCACCGGCCCAGGCAGCATAGGCGCTGGCCTCGTAATAGCTGACATGGGTGACAGGGGCGTCAGGGTCGAGAGCCCTTGGGCCGGCGAGCGTGAAGGTCGACCACCCATCCTCTTCGCGCCGCCAGTAAAGTGGCGCTTCGATCCGCTCATTCTGAACCCAGGTCCAGCCGTCGGATAGCCAGAGTAACGGTTGGCGGTAGCCGCCATCGGCGATGAAGGCGAGCCAGTCGCCGTTGGTCACCAACCGCGCGGCAAGGCGAAAAGGTTGTAGAAGAACGTCGTGCCGGGGCGTCTCGCAGTCAAAGGCGAAGCCCTTGCCCGCATGGCTGCCGTTATGGCCGATAGCGACAATGCCGCCCGGATGGTTGATCCAGCCATCAGGCGCGGCGGCTGCCACTGGCTGTGGCGCATCAAGAGCGTAGGCCGGATGAAGCGGATTTTGCGCGAAAAGGTGGAGAATGTCGGTGAGCAGCAGCTCCTGGTGCTGTTCTTCATGGTGAAGGCCGAGTTCGATCAACGCCAGCGCTTCGGGATTTAAAGTCGGCAGGGCGTCTTCAACCGCTGCATCGACGTGGGTGCGATAAGCAAGGATAGTCGGCAAGTCGGGACGCGTGAGCAGGCCGCGGCGGGCGCGCGGCTGGCGGGGGCCTGCAGCCTCATAATAGCTGTTGAAAAGAAAGCCAAAGCGGTCATCGAAGATGTGATAGCCCGGCACATGGGGATGCAACGCAAAGCTTTCGAAGAACCAACTGCTGTGAGCGAGGTGCCATTTGGCAGGGCTGGCGTCGGGCATGGACTGCACGGTTGCATCAGCATCAGACAGCGGTGCGATAAGCGCGGCACTCCGCGAGCGTACCGCGCGAAATCGCTCTCTGGACAGACTGCCGAGCATCGTCATCCCGCGCGCCCGAACAGGCCGTAAATGGCAAGGAGCCCGATGATCGGGGTACGGCCCATGACACCGCTGACGAACCTGAGCAGATGTTGCATGAGGAGAGCCCTTTATCTAGCGCTCTTCTGACAACTACATAAGTCCGGCAGCGTTCCTGTCCGTAAGCCTGCGGCGCCTCAGGAAGCGAGGCCAGGCTGGGCTGCTACATTTTTAGGCATTGGGTAGGGACATTAATAAAATCAATGGCAAACAACCGTTGTGCCGGCAAAGTGTACATGGTTATCCACAGTTGCTGGGGATAAATCGAACCCATGCCAGACCTTGGGCCGAGGCGATATGGCGCATTGAATGCCGGCAATCAGCACGAATGGTCTAGATTATTGGGCATGTCGTCCTGATTTATGGCCAAGCCTATTGCGGGCAGCGATAGCGACCTTACATTGGCGTTTATGGATAACGGCTTTCAAATCACCATGACCCGTGTCGGGGATCATACCTACAGCTGGCGGCCGCAGAGCAGGCTGTCGAAGCTGTTCCTGACCGTCGTTGGCCTGGCCCTTCTGGTTGCGCTTGCATCCTTCGTCATTGGGGCAATCGTGGTTTCAGCATTCGTCATCATGGCCTTGGTTGCCACGGCCGTGGTCCGTGTGACGGTCCGCCGTTGGCTGAACCGTCACCGGGGCGGAGCGCCCGCGCCTGCCGATTCCGAAAATCTTTAGCGCGCTCAATGGTTGCTTGAGGGCCTGTCAATCGGCTCCCTTCAAGCTTTTTCGCTATCTTGAATGGGAGGCGCGGATTGTGAAATCGGCCATGGCCGACCAATCCCGATCGCCGAACCCTGCCTCGACGGTCTCTTTCATTCGTCTGTGCACGGCTTCCAGCATAGGCAGGCTTGCGCCTACCTGCGCGGCCGCTTCGGCTGCGAGGCGCAGGTCCTTCAGGCCAAGGGTCGCCTTGAAACCCGGCTCGTAGTTTTCATTGGCAATGTTGGCTGAATAAACCTGGTACGAACGGCTGCCAAAAAGCGTGCCAAGGATCAGTTCGAAGAAGCGATCACGCGATAGCCCGTTGGCTTCGGTCAGAACGACTGCTTCGGCCATGGCTTCGATCGCCATGGTGATCATCATATTGCATGCAATCTTGGCGGCATTGGCCATTGGAGCTTCTGTGCCTAGGTCCCAGATTTTGCCGCCGATAACATCAAGCAAGGGGCGGACCTTCTGAACGGATGGCGGTGCACCGGCGGCGAGAACATGGAGCTCGCCCTTGGCCGCTACATCGGGTCGCCCTAGCACCGGCGCCGAGACGTAACCGATGCCATGCTGCTCGTGCAACTTCACAAGTTCATGCGCGAACGCGACGGATATTGTCGATGAGACGATGTGGATGAGGCCTTGCCTTGCCTGCGCCAGCACATCGCTGTCCAAAACCACTTGGCGGATGGCGGCATCGTCTGAAAGCATTGTCAGCACCGCATCGCCCGTAAACGCTTCCCTGGGTGTGCCGACCATTGTCACCCCATCGACACCACCGCCCGAGCGGTTCCATGCCTTCACCACATGACCGGCTGCCGCAAGGTTCTTCGCCATGGCGCGCCCCATCGCGCCCAATCCGATAAATCCGATTTCCATATCGTCTCCTGTCAGGAAAGGTGCCTTCTGCTCTGTCTGTTCTGCACGCCAGCTCGCCATCCACCATCAAAGTTTCACGGCGCGCAATCACTTGGTCGCGACAGTGGTAAAACGCGCCACCTCAAGCCCGATCTCAGGTGATTTGGTCGATGCAAGGGCGGCTCTCACCTTAGCCATTTTGCGGAAGCAGATTGTACAATTCTTGATAGTATACTTTCTACTGATATAAGAGGCTGAGGCAGGTTCGGCCTTTTCCGGCTCCGCTTGAGCCAGCGGCAGGGCCCGCATCTGGTTCTTTGGTTGCCGGCTTTGGTTGGTGGCCACACTTCTCGGGGGAGGAAATAATGCAACGGCTTCTACAAACAACGGCGATCGCCTTGTTGGCACTGGTCAGTTCCGGCGCGCCTGTGCTTGCGGCTCCGCAACAGGCGGACCTCGCCCAGAAGACGCTGACCAAGCCGGAGGGGGCCATCTGGCTTGATACGCTCGACCTGACGCATTACCAGCAGCGGCGCGGACGGCCCGTTGCCGGCAAGGCCCTGACCGGCAAGCCGATAACGCTTGGTGGGACCGTCTATCCCCGCGGCATAGGCTCGCGCTCGATCGCTGAGTTCATCCTCGACCTGCGGGGACAGGCCGTGCGCTTCCGCTCAATGGTAGGGCTCGATGATCTCGCTGAAGATCCGCAGCGCGAAGGCTCTGTCCGGTTTCAGCTTTGGGCGGATGAAAAGCTCGTTGCAGACAGTGGCGTGCTGCGCGTAGGCGATGCTCCGAAGTTGCTGGATGTTGACCTTCGCGGCGCGCAGACGCTGACAATGCGTATCGACGACGGCGCGGATACGAGCAATGGCGACATCGCCGATTGGGGCGGTGCGATGATCGAAATGCTTCCCGGCGCTTTGCCGCCAACAGCCTATATTCCGCCCGTGGCGCCCCGCCCTGCCGTTGCTCAGCCTGAGCAAACCCGCACGCAGCTTCACGGTCCGCGCATTGTCGGGGCGACGCCAGGCAAGCCGTTTCTCTACCGGATCGGAGCGACTGGCCCTGGGGCGCTGCGCTACGGCGCGCGCGGCCTACCGCAAGGGCTCGTGCTCGATCCAGAAACCGGCATTATCAGCGGCACGGTCCGTGACGCGGGACAAAGCGAGGTTGTGTTGACGGCGACCGGCCCCGATGGCACGGCGGAGCGCACGCTGACGATCCTTGCCGGGGAGAATGCGCTCGCGCAGACGCCGCCGATGGGCTGGAATTCCTGGAACGTCTGGGGGACAGCCGTCGACGACGCCAAGGTTCGCGCGGCAGCTGACCTGCTGGTGTCCAGCGGTCTTGCCGCTCACGGCTACGATTATATCGTGCTGGACGATGCCTGGACGAACGGCCGCAATCCCGATGGCAGCATCAAGCCCAACGAGAAGTTCCCTGATATGAAGGCGCTGGTGGACTATGTCCATGCCAAGGGGCTCAAGTTTGGTATCTACTCCTCGCCTGGCCCCAAGACCTGCGGTGGCTATGAGGGCAGCTACGGCCATGAATTGCAGGATGCCAAAACATTCGCGGAATGGGGCGTCGATTTCCTGAAGTATGATTGGTGCTCCTATGACGAGGTGACGCCGGATCGCAGCCTGGCGAACCTGAAGAAGCCCTACGAACTGATGGGGCAGGCCCTGGCGGCGCAGAACCGCGATATCATCTTCAGCCTGTGCCAGTACGGCTATGGTGATGTCTGGAAATGGGGCGGCGAGGTCGGCGGCCATATGTGGCGCACGACTGGCGATCTGCTCGACAGCTGGTCGAACCTCGACAGCGTTGGTTTCCGGCAGGCAGGCCGTGAGCGCTATGTCTCGCGTGGCCGCTGGAATGACACGGATATGATGGTCCTCGGGACCGTCGGATGGGGCCCGAACCTGCATCCGACCAACCTGACACCCAACGAGCAGGTTCTCCACATGACCCTCTGGGCCATGCAGGCAGCCCCGCTGTTTATCGGTGCCGATCTGTCGAAGCTCGATCCATTTACCTTGGCGCTGCTGACCAATGACGAAGTGCTGGATGTGGACCGCGACATATTGGCGAAGGCAGGCAGCCGCGTATGGGCAAAAGACCGGCTTGAAATCTGGAGTCGCCCTCTTGCCGACGGCACCACCGCCGTCGCGCTGTTCAACCGTGGCCTTGCGCCGCGTAGCATCGAGGCGCGCTGGGAGGATCTGGGGCTGAGCGGGCCCCAAGCCATCCGTGATCTGTGGAAGCGGGCAGACCTTGGCACTTTCGCTGAAGGCTACAGCGTCATGGTGCCAAGCCACGGCGCCGTGCTGCTCAAGGTCGGCCAGCCCCAACGCTAGAATGGCCTGGTTTTCGAGTTACTTCCAAGGGGGCCTCAGGCCCCCTTGGAATCACTTGCTTCCTTATCCGTAGGCGACACTCAGGGAAAAGCTGCCCTGCGGCGTGCCGCTGATGACAATTGTGTCATCCGAGGCAATGCGCGCAGTGCCAGACGGGATTTTGGAGGTGAGCTGGCGCAGGCGAAGGCCGCGCGCCAGGCGCACGCGCATCTCGACGCTTTCCGGGCCGTTCTCCGGCAGTTGCCCCTCAATGGTGATGCGCTTGTTGGAAAGATCATGTGACAGCGCATAGCTCACACGGCCCCAACGGGTGGGCGCATCGCTGATCGCGATTTTTTGTCCCGACATGATCCAGTCGCGCGGAATGGCGCGTCCCAGATGCAAGGTGTTGCTGTCGGCGCGCTCGAAGACCAGCATCCAGCGCAGCAGCAGAGGGATGGTGAGTTGCGCCGGGATGCAGAAGAGCGGCAGGCCGCCATCGATTCCTGCGACCTCGGCGGCAACCCAGCCGCCCGGCGTATGGGCGTGGTGGCGGTGCGAATAGAGGAACAGGAGATATTCCTCGATCCTATCCTGCCGCAGCAGTTCCTGCGCGTAACCATAGGTAATAAAGCCGAGTAGGTTGCGATACGTGTCATTGGGAGCGGAAAAGTTGGCAACGACGCCAAGGACGGTGCCGCCATGACCGCGAACGCAATCAACTGTCAGCCGGGCAAGATCCTCGGGCAGCACATCGGCCTGAAGCAGTTCGCAATAAACGCGATGTGACCAGCCTTGCTCATTGCGCTGGTGCGTCGCCAGCGCCTCGCGAAATGTCCCCTGTGCGCCGGGCAGGGGGCTGATATAGGCGGGCGACAAATCGCGTCGAACATTGGCGCGCATGCTTTTGATTAGTGCCTGCTGGAGTTTTTCGGCGCGGCTTTCCCAGCTTTTCGCCAGCGCCTGGCCGCCTGGATCAATGCTCGTCCAGACCTTTGCAATATCCCGCCAGCCACGCACCGCAAAGGCGCTGTTGTTGTAATAGGGCTTCCACCAGAGGCTGGGATCTGGATGCAGGCAGGCGTCGGACTCGCTCCAGCCATGGATCAGGCCATGGCCGCGATCCTGCGGGGGAAGCGCAAGGCTCTGATCGTGGAGTTCCGCCAGAACCTGCGCCGTTGCGGCGATCTTGCCGCGATACTTGCGGAGCGTGGCGACATCGCCAGTGTAGGTGAGGTAGCGCGCAAGCAGACTGAGCGTCAGGCCGAACTGTGCCGTTTCGGGCCCTCGCATATTAATCATGCCGTCATCGAAGACGAACTGCGTGAAGTAATTGTCGAGTACGGCCTTCGCCTGCTCGAACCTTCCCCACTCCAAATTGGCATAGAGAGAGCTGGTGAAAGTGTCCTGGAATCCGTCGTACTCAGGCCCGAAGTAATCTCGGTCGACAGCGCCATACTTGGGATAAGTGCCGCCCGGCCGGACCATCAGTTCCTTGACGAAGGCATGCCGGGCCATATCGGCCCAGTCCGCGCGCGGAAGCTCGACTGGTGCCATATCGGCAATTGCGCCGCGCCAGGTGGCAAGGAACGACAGGAGCGCCGTGTAGAATTGGGCCGGCTCAGGTGGTTGGCGCCGGGGCGGATAGGGCGTGTAGCTGTGGCCGTAGGCGATCTTCGCTGCCCTGCCATGCTCGACCAGGATCGTGCGGTGCCAGGTCTGAACGACGAGTGGATCATTGGCGTTGACGTCGGCAAACACCAGGAGGTCGTACCAGCGATCCTTATCGAGCGGGATAACCTTGTGCACCGCAGGATACCAGCCGCCCAGCAAACCTTCCTCGCGCCGCTTTGCGATCTCGTCACCGCTCAGCTCGGGAAAGACATGCTCGGGGCGGAAGCAGCGGTCGCGCCCATTGGGAAAGATCGGCATGGTGTCGCCAGCCTGGATCGTGCCGACGAAGGTGGTCCAGGCCATTCGCGAGCCCAACTCCCGTGGGTTGAAATCGGATGCCAGCGGCGGTGCCGCGCGCCGCACCTGCTCCTCGTCGGGGTCGCCGCCTCCTTCAAGCAGCTTCTGCGCGAGTAGATCGGCATCGGCGCGGGCAATCTCGCGCAGCGACAGGCCGAGATAGGGCGGGTTTGCCGTCGCGTAGGTCGGCTCTGTCCGCTTGGCAAGACGAATGCCCTGTCCTTGGGCGTCAAGAAGTAGCAGCTCGCCATCGCCCGAGCGCAGATCTTCCCACACCGCCCAGTCTTGTCCATCGGCGGAAAAGCTGGCGATGCGTACCATGCCGACCAGGGTATCAGCCGCGATCGGCTGGGTCGGTGGCATTGCCTTGGCACGTCCCGCCTGTGATGAGGCGAAGACGATGCCTGCCGCTGAAGCCATTAGAAAATCACGCCTATGCATATCTCTTACCCCCTTTGAGCCCAATGTGGCTTGCTCCAAAATAGAATATATTATACGAAAGTAATAGCCGTAATTACAAAACGCGCTTTAAGCGTGGCAACGACGGGGGAGATGTCGCTGATGGGCCAAGCTTCGATGTGGGGGGGCAGGAGCCTCTGTCTTGCTCTCGTGACGGGAGTCGCATTTCATTTCGCCACGCCCGCAATGGCGCAGCAGCCATCCGCGCGCCTCAGCGCCATCGTTGCGGATTATGAGGGGCTTGCCGCTGAGGCCAGTGCCAGCAATGGCGCCGCTTGGCCCGATGTCAGCCCGAGCGCGGCCGCCAAGCGGGCAGGCGCCTACGCGGCTCTTCGTGATCGTCTCGCTGCGCTGCCGGCGGACACGCTGGATGCCGAAGAGGCTCTTACCCGCGAGTTGCTCGACTGGCGGCTCGGTATTCTCATTGAGGAAGCGCGCTTCGACGAAGACCGTATTCCGTTTAACAACGGTGATGGGTTTTTCAATACCGCCAACTATGCCGCCCAGACCACGGTAATCCGCAGCGAAGCGGATGCTCGAGGCTGGATCGCGCGCCTGCGAGCATTGCCGGCCTATTATGAGGCCAACATCGCCAATATGCGGCGGGGTATTGAAACCGGTTTCACCCAGCCGCGCCCCACGGCAGAAGCTGCGCTGCAGATCTTACGGATCGCGGCAGAACAGCCTGTTGAGGCAAGCCCTCTGCTCAAGCCGTTCTCGGCAATGCCTGCAACAATACTCGCGGATCGGCGTGAAGCGCTCGTGGCCGAGGCGCGAGCTGTCGTGGAGAAGAGCATCAAGCCGGCACAGCAGGCATTGGTCACCTTCTTTGAGACGGAATATCTGCCGCATGCCCGCCCAAAGCTCGGCGCTTCCAGCCTGCCCAATGGCCGCGCCTATTACGCGTTTGCGGTCCGTCGCTCAACCACGACGGAGATGACGCCGGACGAGGTATTTGCCTTGGGCCAGTCAGAGATTGCGCGCATCCGGGCAGAAATGAACGAGGCGATGCGGGAGACGGGCTTCAAGGGGGACCTTCCCGCCTTCCTTCGCTCCTCGCCGCAATTCTATGTGAAGGATCTTGAGACTTATATCGAGAAAGCGAGCGCGATCGGCAAGCGTATCGATTATCTGCTGCCTCAGTGGTTCGGAACTCTGCCGCGCCTGCCTTGGGGCATTCGCGTAAAGCCGCCAGAGATGGAAGCATCCTCCGGTGGTTATAATCTGGGCGATCCCGCTGCGGGCATCTCGGGCGCTGTCGTGATTAGCCGGCAATCCTATAAGAATCCGCTGTTCAGCCTGCCAGCCTGGATGATCCACGAGGGTGTTCCCGGCCACCACCTGCAGATTGCACTCGGCCAGGAGCGGCTGGATTTGCCTGAATTTCGCCGCCGCGATGATATCACGGCGTTTGTCGAGGGCTGGGCTCTGTATGCCGAGCGTCTCGGGGGGAGATGGGGCTCTACGACACGCCCTATGAGCGGTTCGGCCAGCTCTCCTTCGAGATGTGGCGCGCCTGCCGACTGGTAATGGATGTCGGCATCCATTGGAAAGGGTGGAGCGCCGAGCAGGCGGCCTCATGTCTGCGCGAGAACACGGCTCTGCCGGAGCGCGCTGTTACAGGCGAGACGCAGCGCTATATCGCCTGGCCGGCTCAGGCGCTGGCCTATAAGGTGGGCGAGGTCAAAATCGTCGAGCTTCGTAAGCGTGCTGAAGAGGCGCTTGGACAGAATTTCGATATCCGCGAGTTTCATGATCTGCTGCTGACCGATGGCCCGATGCCGCTCTCGGTCGTGGAACGGCGCGTTGACCAGTGGATTACGCGGGTGCAGGAACGGCATGGGCGCGGCGCGGTTGTGCATTGATCTGTGCTGCCGGCCTGGCCTATGGCCAGGCCGGCGCGCCTTTTGGTTATCTATGAGGAAGCCAGTTCGGGGCCGAGCGCCTCAAAGAGCGGTTCGAGCCACTGCTTGTAAGGGCGCCACTGGCCCACGCCATCACGGTTGATCGGACGGCGAACCTGCTCCGAGCTCGCAGTCCGCACTGCACGCTTGTTGCGGTGAAAGTCAAGGCAGGCGGGCTCAAACTCAAGTCTCAGAAAGTCGAGCATCCGGCGCACCTGCGCCTCGGTGTCCGCGATCAGCTCCTCATGCTGCACGCGCAAGATCTTGCCGGGCAGCACCTTGTCCCAGTGCGCCATCAGATCGACATAGCCACGGTAATAGGCGCCGATGTCGCTGAGGTCATAAGAGAAGTTTTGCCCTTCGGCAAAGAGCTGGCGATAGCAGGAGAAGCAGCAATCAAGTGGGTCGCGCCGCGCATCGATGATTTTCGCATTGGGCAGGATCAGTTGGATCAGGCCAATGTGCCGGAAGTTGTTGGGCATCTTGTCAGTGAAAAATGGCGCACCCTGCCGGAAAACCTGCGTCTCACGCAGGAAACGCTTGCCGAGCTCCCGTGTTTGCCGAGCATCAAGGTCGGCCAGAACGTCGGGATAGCGTGGGCCCTTCCCGTTTTTGCGGGTGCCGCCCAGTTCCTGCGCGAAGGCCATGATATTGGGCAGCTCCAGCGTACCGTCTATCTGGCTGTGCGATGCCAATATCTGCTCGATCAGGGTCGATCCGGCACGCGGAAGGCCGACGATGAAAATTGGGTCAGGGGAGGAAGCGCCATGATCCTGGCGCTCGGCAAAGAAGTCGGCCGTGAGCAGTGATTTTTGCAGGTCGAAGGCGCGCTGCATGCCCTCGGCCTCATAATCCAGCTCGGCACGCTTGCCCGCATTGCCAATCTGGTAATGGGTAAATGCGGCTTCGTGGTCCTTGCGGCCTTCAAATGCCTTGCCGAGCGCAAAGGCCAGCCGGTAGCGATCAGGCGGCGCGGTCTCGGGAGAGGCCAGCATGGCCTGCATCGTCTCAATCTCATCATCAGTGAAATGGTAGGTTTTGAGATTGGCCAGGCTCCACCATGCATCCCCCAGATCGGGGCGCAATTGGCTCGCGAGACGATAGGACTCGATAGCTGCGCCTTGCTGACCAATGGTTTTTTGGGCATGGCCCCGCATCAGCGCATTAGCAGGGGCACTGCGATGCTCGGCGATCAGTTGGTCATAGACTGCAATCGCATCCTCGTTGCGGCCGACAGCCGCCAGCGCATCCGCGCGCAGCGACCGCGCCGCGCCGCTCTCCGGCCGGGCGGCACAGGCGATCTCCGCAGCCTCAAGCGCGCTGGCGAATTTCTGCCGTTGCAGCAGGACGCGTACATGGTCGAGCCGGGCACCGAAATGGCTAGGGTCAAAAACGAGCGCACTTTCGAGCAAATAGTCGGCATCGTCCAGAACGCGCATATGCAACCCAATGCGCGCGAGCAGGCGCATGGCCTCCACATTGCGCTTGTCACGCTGGAGAATATTGCGACAGAGCTTCTCTGCCTGATCGAGTTCACCATCATGAATCATAACGGCAATGGCCCGAAGAGGCGGCGCCATGGCCGATAGTGCCGCGATTTCCTCGTCCGCTTCGCGAATGAGGGCGGAGTCATTCATTGACGCGCCCAGTTCTCTCAGCGCACGCCAACTTGCCAGCAGGGCTGGATTGGCCTGAACGGCGCGCCCAAACGCATTGATGGCGGCGAGAACCTCCCCCTTGGCAAGGAAGCAATGCCCGCGTTCCTGCCAATCATGGCCATAGCCAGGGCGAAGCATAGATAGCCGCTCGAGCGTTGCTAATGCAGCGTCAGGCTGTTGCATGTAACGCTGGGTGACAGCAAGGAGATAGAACGCGTCCTTGTTGTCCGGAGCCTTGGCGATCAGGCGTTCGAGCAGATCGCGTGCAGTGCCAAGCTGTCCCTGTTGCAGGGCGGCTTTTGCTTGGTCCAGACTATCGGCGGTGTTCATTGTCGCTCCGGCGATGAGAGGGCGGAGCGGGCAGGCAGCCCGCCCCGCGCAGGCCGCATCAATAGCGGTAGGATACGCGCAGACCGATTGTCTGCGGCCGATTGGTGGTGATACGCGGAATATCATCCTGGGTGTTGTAGAAGAGTTCCGCGCGCTCATCCGTCAGGTTTTGAACGTACAACTCTGCCTGCCAGCTCTGGTAGGTGGCGCCTAGGGAGGCGTCGAAAATGGCATAGCTGTCCTGCTTGCGGCGCTCCTCCGCTACCAGGGAACTGTGGGACGTGCTGGCATATCGTCCGCCCATCTGGATAAAGCCATCCACATCATTGGAGAGTGCGCGGGTATAGCGCGCCCGCAAGTTGGCCTGGAACTTCGGCGTCAGTGGCAATTGGCTGCCCACGGGGGCCAGCGTGATGACGTTGGAGCTGGTGTCGGTGAGCTTTGCGTCGTTATAGGACAGCGCACCCGAGATTATCAGCTCAGGCGTTGCAGCAAACTCGAAATCACCCTCGAATCCCTTGATCTCGCCATTGGCGGCGTTGTCGATGAAGGTCAGGATGCTGATATTTGCCGGATCGAAGCGCGATACCTGAATGTTGTTCCATTCGATATAGTAGAACGCGCCATTGAAGCGTAGCCGATTATCAAACAAGGTCGTCTTGAAGCCAAGCTCCCAGTTATTGACATTATCTGACTTGTAAAAAACCGGGATCACAAAGTCCGGGAAAGCGCCGCTCGCGCGTGCCTGTGTGCCGCCTGCGCGGTTGAAGCCGCCAGGGCGATAACCTTCCGAGTATGTGCCGTAGAACAGCAGGTCGCGATTGGGTGTCACCGTCAGTGTGATCTTCGGGATTACGTCGCGTTGATGGCGGGGGCCGCCGTTCTCGCCAAAGGTAACGTCGAAGTTGTTGCCGCCCAGAACGTCCGGGTCCTGCGTGCCGAAGTTGGACGATCCGTAGAAGTCCAGCTTCAGGTCGTAATAGCGAAGCCCGCCGGTAATTGCGACGAGGTCCGGAACAATGTCAAACGTCGCTTCGCCAAAAAGGGCAATTTGCTCGTTCTTGCGCGTGATGTCGTTGAAGAAAGTAATGGGCGTTTCACGAACGTCGTCGTTAATGCTCCGCGCGTCCGGCAGTGGTGGCCGACTGACAAAGCCCAGATCGGTGGTTGCCATATACAGGAAGTTATCCTGCGTTTCGATTTTCAGCCAATCGTAATAGGCGCCGGCGGTGAAGCGGAAACGCTCTTCCTGCGGCGAGCTGACGCGCAGCTCATTGGTGAAACGCTTGTTGGTCTGTACGCCTTGGAAGCCTTTAACCGGGGTTAGGCAGGTACGCACGCCATCATAACGGCAAGTGTAGAAGGCGATGTATGCGCCCGAGTTGTTGTAACCGGTGTAATCAACCGATTGCTCGACTTCGCGATCGAGGTAAGAGCCGGTATAGATAATATCAAGCGCGCCCAGGCGCCCCTCGATCGTTGCCGATGTTTGACTGAACTCATCATCCAGGTAGTCGGGGAAAAAGCGGTTTACCTCAAGATCGCCCACGGTCGGATCGTAGTCGAACACGCCATCGGCATCGAGCTTCTGGCGCATGTGCTGCACCAAAACCGACCAGTCGCTATCGATCTCGTATTTGGCGGAAAAGCGCGCGCCCTGGTAGACAGCGTCGTTGAAGTTGTCCTGCACTAAGGCTGCATTATCCGCGCTTTCAAATGTTGTACCCTCGGGCAGGACTTCGGCGCCGGCATTGGCATTGATGATGTCGCGATCCGGCGTAAAAATGCCTCGAACATTATCAATGTAGCCGCCGCGATTGTCGTTATAGAAGGTAGCGCGGACGGCCAGACGATCAGTGACAGGAACGTTCACGAAGCCTTCGAGCGAGTTTGACATCTCGCCATGCTTGGTAAAAGAAACCGTGCCGGTGAGGCTCGCGTCGAATTTCCCCAGCTGCGGCTTGTTGGTGATCAAACGAACGGTCCCGGCCTGCGAGCTGTCGCCAAATAGCGTGCCTTGCGGCCCAGGCAGCACCTCAATCCGCTCCATGTCGGTGATGTAAACGTCCAGATTACGGCCGGGAATGGTAACCGGCTGCTCATCGAGATAAAGCGCCACATTGGGGAAGGATCCATTGGCGCCAGCCAGATAGACGGCCGCGCCATCGGTAGTGAGGCCGCGAATATAGATTTCATTCTGCCCCGGGCCGCGTCCACCTGAACGAACATTGGCCAGGTTGCTCACATAATCATCGAAATTCTGAATATGCATCTGCTGCAGGGCCTTGTCGCCCATCGCCATAATGGCGAGAGGGACGTCCTGCATGTTTTGTTTGGTTTTGGTGGCGGTGACGACCAGGTCTGCCAGGCCATTTTCCGCGGCTGGCACGCTTTGGGAGAATGCTGGCGCTGAAAGACAAATAGCAACAGTGAGCGCGGACGCGCTCGAGAAAAAACCGGTCATGTTTCCCCCTTTAAGTGAAGGAGTGGATTGTTGGGCAGGCGCAAAAAGCGCCCTGCGGAACCGGCGCCATCGCGAAGCGACGGCAAAGCAGAAAGACTGCACCGGACGAAAGAGGCCAATGCTGCGGCCCCTTGAAAACAGGGACAGCGTGTAACCGTTTAATTTCGCTATGCCAACCGTATGGGCGGAAAATCGGGGTCATGCCAGCTTGATGTGTGGCATAATTATCACAATTTATTTGAGAGAATTAATTGATTTGCCGCTGCAAAAGTGGTGCGGGCAGGCGCCCCAAGCCTGATCGATACTGATGCCATGGTGCTACGCGATCATGAAAAAAAGCGCCCCGAAAAGGGCGCTTATATTGCTCCAGCTGCAAAGCTGGCAGTGACCAGTGATTATCAATTTCTTGTGAAGGTTTTCGACGAAACCTGAGTTTGAACGTAGGTGGCATTGGCTGCTGTTGGCTGGGATTGCAAATCCAGAAGAGTCAAGACCCCGGTCTGCAGGTTGAGAGTGCCGCCGAAGGCAACTGCTGGGCCGCTGGTGCCCATCAAGGCCGTAATTGCGACGGACTGCAGGGTCAGGCCATTGGATGCGGCATTGATATCGGTCACGCCTTGAATTTCGCAGACGACGCCGCCGATGATCGCCTTGCCCCGAACCCAGCCAAACTCCCCATTGGTGTAAGGCGTAACATTGGTGATGAGCAGGCCCGTGCCGTCGTTTGCCGACCAACTGCCGACCATGGGATCTGCCAGAGAGGCATCTTCCTGCACTGTGACGGTTGCCGGGCTGCGTTCATCTGAAACGCGCGTATAGATAAGTTTGTCAATATAAGTTCCGGCCGTTGCCAAACCGGGAAAGTCGGTTGAGGCGACCATTGCATGGGCAAGCACAAGGCTTTCGGCATTATTTTCAATGCTGATCTGCCCGCTCAGGCCAGATACCCAGTGCCAACTGTTATCGCCTTGCCCGCCCGTAATCGAGTGCCACTCAATGGCGAGCGCCACGGCCTGCCCGGCATTGGTGGTCGGCTCGGCTGAGGTTTGGTAGCCGATGACCGCATAGGTGCCGGTCGATCCTGTTGTTGATGAATAGGTCCCAATCACCAGGTTCGTATTCAGCTGCGCGAGCTGCATTTTCGAGCCGTATTCATTTACCCATGTGCCGGCAAGTGTCATTGTAAGCTCCATCCCATAGGTTGATTGCGCTAGGAATCAGCTATTTCCAGCGTGGCGGGGCTATTTGGGCATGCCTCGACCCGGCGTGACTTCGCGCGGGCCAAGCTCTGGTATGGCTGACGGCTGCGTGATGATTTTCGGGCCGTTCACCTTGTTGAAGGCGTACATCCCAACTGGTGCCAGGGAGTAGACGCCGGGCGAGCATTGTACGACGCGGTAGGTGAAGATTGTGTAGCAATATTCCATGAGGATGGAGCCAACCAGCACCAGATTGGTCAGTCCGAGTGGCTTGAATTGCGGAATCGTCTTGCCTTGGTCCGGTCCTGCCTGGATCGTGATATTATACAATGCGGGTGGCACGACAATCTGGCCGCCGCCAATGCCGAGCGTGACATCTGGCTGGCCAAGCTGCTGAATGAGCTGCAGCGTCTGATTCATGATGTCGTTGTCGCCTTTGAACTGAGACGAGCCGGAGTCGAGGCAGAACTGCACATTCTGCGCGATAACCTTGCCGCCGACGGCATAGCTGTCCAGAGGCGTGGACCAAATATATTCAACACCCTCAAACGCCGTGTACGGCGTCCAGGGCATGTAAATGCCTTCCGAGGGAATGTACTGTGAGCTGTCAAATCCGCCGATCTGGCAGCTGCCAGTGCTACTGGCCCGATTCCAGTTAAAAGAGACATAAGGGTAGAGCGGCGAGATCATGCCATTGTTCATGAGCGCTTCGACGATGAACGTCGTGCCGCCCTGGGCATAGGGACTGCCGGATGGGATACCGATGCCGCCGTCCCAATCGATCTGCGCGAACTGGGAACCGGAATAATCGGCTGAAAGATAGAAGGTAAGCGGCAGAGAAGTTTGCCCTGGGATAGCCATCACGTCACTGCCGGTCTCCACCTGCATCGTACCCCAAGGGCCGAAGCTGAACGGAACCTGGATGCAGTCCACAAATCTGTAGCTGCTCGATTTCTCCCAGATAAACCGGCCGCCGCTATAGTGCTGGCAGCTGGTTGGCGAGCAGAGAGAAGAAGTGGACCACACTATGTTGGTGCCGGTGTCCATGGCGAATTTAAGCCTTTGGGGTGGCGTTCCCAAGGATGTTTCCGTGTACCAGGGACTGGCTCCGTTGTTTTGAAAAGGGCCCCGCTGCATCGGGAAGATAACCCCGGTGAGGGCAAGCGACGCATTGCTCATGACAGTCTCCTGCTTGGCTTCGGCTCCCTGCCGTCCTGAAAGCAACTGTCCTCAACTCAATGTACGCATCGTCGGGTATGTGGCGCGAGAGCGTCTTGTGGTCCGGTAATGCTCACCGATCGTGATGCGTGGTCAAAGTCATTTCGGCTTCGATGATCCTGCCTGTGCGGGTGGCGGGACTGCGGGCGCTTTTGCGGTCCTACCCGTTAGGGTGGAACCTCCTGGTGTATGCGGATGCCTGGCAGGCGCAGGAAGGGAGAGGTACGGGCGCCGCGAATGTTATCCCGTCCTTGAGTTTTAACCATTTCTTTGGGCTGAAGCCGTCGTTGGCCCCTGTCGACGGGAAGGCGGCTTGCACTCTGCGGTTGAACCGGCACTTGACAATTTGGCGGGCTCTGCCCCTCATTGTCCAATGGGGGTGTGGGATTACCATGGGTGAAGGCCTTGACTTGACCTCTGGTCAAGGATCGCGCGTTTTGGTCGGCAAGCTGCGGCCGCCGCAGCAGCGTCTGTTCCTCATGGACAGGCCGGCTCTGCTGGCGCGCCTTGACGAAGCGTTGTCCTGTCCGCTGACGATCATGCTGGCGCCGCCGGGCTTTGGTAAGTCCACGCTGCTAACACAATGGTGGCATCGGCTTCGGGCGGCGGGCGGAACCTGTGTTGCGTGGCTGACGCTCGATGAACGCGACGCAGAGATTACAAGCTTTGTCGCCCACCTCATTCTTGCCCTGACCGAGGCTGGGGTTGACCTCGGCATGCTCGATGAGCTTGCGCGGCGCGATCTCTCCCAGGCGGATGCCAAGGCGACAATCTATCAGTTGCTCGACCTGCTCCATCGCGGCGAAAACAGGGTCGTCATCATTCTGGATGACTATCACCGCGTCCGTTCAGATCCTGTTGACGCGATCATGAACATGATTATCCGCAACGGCGGGGCGCGGATGCATATGGTGGTGAGCGGCCGCGATCGGCCCAATCTGGCCCTCGCCGAACTGGAGACGCGTGGCCTCGTCAGTACCTTTGATGCACATGATCTGGTCATGTCGTTCGAAGATACCTTTCGCTTCTTCCGGGGGCGGCTTTCGCGGGAGGAGGCGGAGGTTCTCCACCGCCGAACCGAGGGCTGGGCCGTAACTCTCCAGCTCGCCAGCCTGTGGCTCGACAAGGATGACCGGCGGCGCCAGGCGTTGCATGACTTCTCCGGCCGGACCGTTGAGATCACCCGATATCTGGTGGAGCAGGTTTTGAGCGATCTTAGCCAGGATCTGCAGGACTTTCTGGTCGACACCTCCATTCTGGAGCGGTTTGACGCCAGCCTTGCCAATGCGGTGCGCGACAGGGACGACAGCGAGCTGATGCTGGAGCGGTTGGCGCATTTCGATGCCCTGTTGCTGGCGCTTGATTCTGGCCGCCGGTGGTTTCGTTATCATCATCTCTTTGCGGACTTCCTCCGGCAACGGCTGCTTCTGCGTGGCGCTGACCAGGTCGCTGGTCTGCACCACCGTGCGGCGCTCAGGCTAAATGCGGAGGGCAATCTCCTGGAAGCGGTTCACCACGCCTTGCAGAACGGCGATACCCGGCAGGCCATCGGGTTTGTCCGCGCTGCCGGCGGGTGGGAGCTGATCCTGAGCCGCGGTATCGGATTTGTTCGGAATCTTCTGAAAAATTTCAGCGAGGATGCCATTCGCTCCTCTTCGGTGCTGCTGCTTGCTCAAGGTTATCTTCAGATCAAGCTCGGCAATGTCGACGCTGCCACCCGCTGGATCGAGCAGGCGGCGATCGTTGGAGACAAGGAAGAATCCACCAGGCGCGATCAGATTATCGTCGAGACACTTCTGCGGGCCTATGCGGATGATCTGGATATGCCGGGGTGGACGGAGACCCTGACCAGCCATATCGAGGCGCTGGATCGTGACGATCACCTTGGCCGAGCAACGCTTCTGGCGGCGCTGGCCGTCAGCGCGCTGGCGATGGGTGATTTTCAGCGCACCGAACATGAAAGCCGCGCTGGAATGCGCGAAATGGAAGTCGCGGGTTCGGTACTGGGCAACACCTACTGCATGTTCCATCTGGCGCAGAGCTGGTTTTACCGCGGGCTCCTGCGCGAGGCGGAGGCGTTGCTGCGCCAGGCGCTGGTGATTGCGGAGGCGCACTACGGACAGGATAGCGCGCTCAAGGCGATTGGCAGTTGCCTGCTGGCCCAGATTCTTTTCCTCGGCAATGAAACCGACGAGGCGCTGACGCGCATTACCTCAGCCCTTCCTGCGGTTGAGGCGCATGACAGCTGGATGGATGTGCTGGCCAGCGCCTATGGCACGGCCGTCATGCTCGAACGAGCGGACCGCGGCATTCCAGCGGCCCTCAAGATGGTGGAACGCGCCGAGGCAACCGGCCATGCGCGCGGCCTCGGTTGTTTGATCGACATGGCAGCGGCATGGCGGCTTGAGTTGCTGCTCGCGTTAGACCCGAGCGCCGCCAATGCCTACGTCCGTGCCGCGGAGCTCGAACACCGGCTCAAAACCATGGTGGGGCCTTATCGATGGCGGCAGCGCACGGCGTTGGGAATGGCGCTGGGGCAATGGCATCTCGCCGGCGGCCGCTCAGCCGATGCCCTGCGTATCCTGCGCCCGATCGAGGAAGAATGCGCGACTGCGGGTCGCAAGCTCGATGGCGGGCGCGTGGCGCTCATCCTGGCCGCGGTCTTCAAGCAGCGCGGCGAGGGAGCCAAAATGATCGAGAATCTCTGCCGTGGGCTTGACCAGCTGATGGAGCCTGGGGCGATGAGGCTTGCCCTGGATCTCGCGGTTCCCGTAGCGCCCCTTCTCCAGTATGCGGCGGCTGAATATGCCGATCAGTTGGAGGAGCGGCAGGGGGCATATATCAGCAGCCTCCTCCACGAGCTGAAGGCCACGACCGAAGCGGACCCGAACGAATTGAGCGGGCGGGAACGGGAGGTTCTTCGTCAGCTTTGCCTTGGATATTCAAACAAGCTGATCGGCGCCAATCTGGACCTCTCCGAAAACACCGTGAAGTTCCACCTGAAGCGCATTTACCAGAAGCTTGGGGCCAACTCGCGCAGTGCGGCGGTTTTAACCGCGATCCGCCGACAGCTGGTGGATGCGGCGCCTTAGGTCTACCCAGGTGGGTAGGTAGCTCCGGCGCCAGCGGCGAGGGCTACCTCCTTGGGTATCTGGTGCGAGATCTATTCCGCTCGCGCACAAGCCGATCTGGCCCCAATATTTGGACAAAATCACTGACGGGGGGTCAGGAATGTCACGCAAGACCATAAAGACCATCTGCTTCCATGGCGCGTCGCTGGTTGCGATGGCGCTGTTATCCACCTCGGCATTCGCGCAGGAGGGCGGAAGGTCTTCGCTGGCGGCTGGGCAGGCAGACGAAATCATCGTCACGGCACGCCAGCGCGAGGAGCGGCTTGTCGATGTGCCGATCGCAGTGAATGCCTTCGGCGAAGCGCAGATCGCCGATGCCAAGATCGACCAGGTGGGCGACTTCATCGGCCTGATTCCGAACGTGACCATTGCCCAGTCGGAAAGCGCAGGGCTAAACGCCATTTCCATTCGCGGCATCACCCAGGTCCGCAACAGCGAATCTCCTGTCGCGGTTGTGGTTGACGGAGTGCTTCAAAGCAATTCGCGCCAGTTCACCCAGGAACTCTTCGACGTTCAGTCGATCGAGGTGGCTCGCGGCCCGCAGGGCGCGCTCTATGGCCGGAATGCGACCGGCGGCGCGATCATCATTACCACCCGCCAGCCGACGAACGATTTTGAAGGCCACGTGCGCGCCGGCTACGCAACTGGCGACGAACGGATGATTGAAGGCTCGGCCAGCGGTCCCATCATCGAGGACCGGCTGCAGTTCCGCGTCGGGGCCCGCTATCTCGATCGGGATGGCTACTTCGATAACCCGGTTATCGGCAAGAAGCAGGACCCCTACAAGGACTTCACCGTTCGGGGCCTTCTGAAGTGGATGCCCTCTGATGACCTGACCTTCGCACTCAATGGCTCCCGTTCGCGCACGCGGGGCGGAGCGCTCGACTTCCGTTTCCAGCAGGCCGTTCTCAACCCCGACGGGACGCTTTCCGGCATGGACTTCACAATTCCGGGCGATGCCGACAAGGTGGAACGCACCTTCTACTCGAACAATCGCGGGCAGGATGATCGCGATATCGACGAACTTTCGCTGAAAGCTGAGCTGGACCTGGATTTCGCCACGCTCACCTCGGTCACCGGGTATGTCCGGCTGAAGGAATATACGGCCGGAGATGCCGCTCCCTATTCAGCTTCGTTGGACGGAACGCAAACCCAGTACACCGACGTTGAAAGCTGGAGTCAGGAGTTGCGCCTGACCTCGCCATCAGACCAGCGGTTCCGCTGGATGGCAGGCTTCTACTATATTTCGATCGACCGGTTCATCTCGACCACCACGGGCGTGGACACGGGCGATGGCATCCGTCGGGTCATCCGCACGCCTGCCTTCGATGCAGCGGCCAATCCGACGGCGACCTTCCTGGCCGACGACAATGATAACGAGGACATCGCGGGTTTTGCCAACATCGCCTACGATATTCTGCCGGGCCTCGAGGCGAGCGCGGCGCTGCGCTATGACCGGGAGACGCGGCATCAGCACGTCTCCCCGCTCAACACGAGCGGCGCGCCCGGAGCCGAAAACCAGGCGACGTTCGAGAAGTGGCAGCCTAAGGTCACTCTTTCCTACAAGCCGACCGACACGGTGAATATTTACGGCTCCTACGGCGTTGGTTTCCGCAGCGGCCAGTTCAACCAGAACGGAACGGCGGCCCTGGCTGCGGCGGGCGGCGTGTCCGGGGTGTTCGATCTGGTCCCGCAAGAGAACACGACCACCGGCGAGATCGGCTTCAAAACCGAATTTGCGGACCGGCGTGTGCGGCTGAACGGTGCCCTGTTCCGCACCAACGTTGAGAACCAGCAGTACTTTGTGTTTCTGAGCGCGGTGGGCGCACAGGTGCTCGTGCCGATCGATAAGGTGCACCTGTTCGGCGCCGAGCTGGAGCTGACCGCCAACCTTGCCGAAGGTCTGGACGCCTATGCCAGTGTCGGGTTCACGGACAGCGAGATCAAGCAGTACGGAGCCAACCCTGCGGCGAAGGGCAACGATGCGCCCTATGCGCCGAAGATCACGATCAATGCCGGCGTGCAGTACCGCACGCCGATTTACGGGCCCCTTGGTTTGTTCAGCCGTCTTGATTATCGCCGTCTCGGCAAGCAGTACTGGGATCCGGAAAACAGCACGCCCCGATCTGCTGTCGATCTGGTTGATGCCAGGCTCGGCCTCGAAAATATCGATCGGACTTGGTCAATAACCGTCTCGGCCGAGAACCTCTTCGATAAGAAGTACAATTCGGAGTTCGTGATCCCAGGCTTCGCGCATGCCGCTGCGCCGCGCATCTGGCGCATCGACCTGCGTTACAGCTTCTGATCCCATTCTCCAGCCGCCAGATTCTAACCGGAAGACTGAACATGGCTCACAAGCTCAGGGCCGCCAGCGATGTTGGCGGCACGTTCACCGATCTTGTCTATTACGAAGTGGCGCAAGGACCGGGAGGAGCCGGGACCGTTCGAGCGGTCAAGGCGGATACGACGCCCCCTGATTTCGAAGAGGGCGTCATGGCTGCGATTGCAAAGGCGCAGTTCGATCCTGCGGATCTCGCCTTCTTCGCGCATGGATCAACTGTGGTCATCAATGCTCTGACGGAACGCAAAGGCGTCCGCACGGCGCTCATCACCACGGCAGGGTTTCGCGACGTGCTGGAGATTGCCCGTGGCAACCGGCCGGACCTGTTCAATTTCAACTTTCGCAA
This sequence comes from Pedomonas mirosovicensis, assembly GCF_022569295.1. Lineage (NCBI taxonomy): Bacteria > Pseudomonadati > Pseudomonadota > Alphaproteobacteria > Sphingomonadales > Pedomonadaceae > Pedomonas > Pedomonas mirosovicensis. The sequence continues at coordinate 463,451 of NZ_JAKFIA010000002.1, forward strand.
GCCCAGGCCCTTCGTCGACCGTTACCTGCGTGCCGAGCTTTCGGAGCGCACCAACTTCAAGGGGCTTGTGACGAAGCCTGTCGACCTCAAGCCCTTGCCGGAGATGCTGGAGTTTTTCCGCGCCGAGGGCGTCGAGGCAATCGCCGTCTGCTTCCTGCACGCATACCACAACCCGGAGAATGAGCGCGCCGTTGCTCAGGCGATTCGCTCGCTGTGGCCAGAAGTGGCGGTTCTGGCATCTCACGAGATCAGCCGGGAATGGCGCGAGTATGAGCGCACCAACACCACGGTCCTTTCAGCCTACGTGTCGCCCATCGCGCGCAAATACATTGACTCGCTTGAACGCAAGCTTGCCGACGGCGGCTTTCCCGGCCAGCCCTATATGATGCAGTCGAACGGTGGTATTGCCACGGCGGCGGCGGCAAAAGCCAACCCCATTACGATGATCGAATCCGGTCCCGCGAGCGGAATTTACGCAGCCGCCTATCTCGGCCGTGAAATCGGAGAGCCCAACCTCATCGTTCTGGATGTCGGTGGCACAACTGCCAAATGCACGTTGATCGAAAACGGCCAGATCAGGGTATCGACCGATTATTACATCGAGCGGGACAGGCGCAACCCTGGCTATCCGGTGCAGACGCCCGTCTCCGAAATCGTCGAGATCGGCAATGGCGGCGGTTCCATCGCCTGGATCGATGCGGGCGGCAAGCTGCATGTTGGTCCGCAATCGGCGGGCGCGCGCCCTGGTCCTGCGGCCTATGGCCGGGGCGGAACCAGGCCAACCACCACGGATGCCAACCTGGTGCTCGGCCGGATTGACCCAAGCAGTTTTGCGGGCGGCGAGATCGAGCCCGATTGGCAGGCGGTCAGCGCAGCCTTCAAGCCGCTCTGCTGCCAGATGGGACTCAGCCAGGAAGAGCTGGCCCGCGGCGTGATCCGCATCGCCAACGCCAACATGACGACGGCTCTGAGGCTCGTTTCGACGAACAAGGGACACGATCCCCGTGAGTTCGCGCTCATGGCCTTCGGCGGTGGCGGGGCGATGCACGCGGTGGCGCTGGCCGAGGAGCTCAAGGTCCCTAAGGTCATCGTTCCGGTGAATTCGTCGGTCTTCTCGGCCTGGGGTATGTTGCTGACCGACCTGCGGCGCGATTACATCCGCACGCGTCTGACGCCGCTCACGGCTGAGCGGCTGGCGGATATCCGAGAGGTGTTTGACGCCATGGTGCGTCAGGCGATCACGGAATTTGCGGCGGAAGAGGCGGGCGGCGTGCCGAGTTTCGAGTTCCGTGCGGATCTGCGCTATGTTGGACAGGAGCACACGGTCAGCGTACCGTTCGCGCTGGATACGGCCGATCCGGTCGTGGAGGCGATCGAAGCCTTCCATGTGAGCCATGAGAAGCGGTTTACCTACCGGCTCGACAATGCTGTCCAGCTGGTCAACTTCCATGTCATTGGAACCGTGCCGATCGAAAAGCCGCGGCTTGCCGAGCGGAAAGTTACCGGAAAGGCCGTGCTCGATGCCGTGCTCGGCATGCGTCGGGTCGACTTCGATCAGCACGGCATTCACGACGCCACGATCTACAACGGCCTCGCCATGGAACCGGGCATGAGCGTCTTCGGCCCGGCCGTCATTCAGGAACCATCGGTTACCTTGCCGTTGCCGCCGGGAACGCGCGCCGAGCTGGACCGGTTCGGCAACTACCATGTTCACCTCGGGGCTTGAGAGGACACAGACGATGGCGAGCGATCCATTTACGCAAGAGATCATCAAGGACGCCCTGGTTGCGCTCGGGGATGAAATGTTCAACGCGATGATCCGCACCTCGATGAGCCCGATCATCTACGAGACGACGGACTTCGCCGTCGGCGCCACGGATGCGCGCGGTAATCTTCTGGCCCAGGGCAATGGCGTTACCGGCTTCCTGGCTACCCTCGATACGGCGGTGCAGAGCACGCTCGAACACTGGCCGCTCGAGAAGATCTCGGCCGGGCGACATCTTCATAACCAACTCCCCCTATGAGGGTGGAGGCACCCATCTGTCGGACGTGGTCATCCTGCTGCCGGTTTTCATGGGCGACCGGCTCATCGCCTGGACCGTTAACAAGGCGCACTGGACCGAGGTGGGCGGAACCTATCCGGGCAGCGCGACGACGGCATCGACCGATATCTTTCAGGAAGGATTACACCTGCGCTTCCTCAAGCTCTACGATGAGGGCCGCCTCAACGAGGCGCTTGTTGGGGTGATCCGGGCCAATGTCCGCCTGCCCGACAGCACGATCGGGGACATGCATGCAGGCGTTGCGGCCTGCCGCGTCGGCAGCCGGCGTATCATCGAGCTTGCCGAAAAACACGGCCTGGAGAGCCTGCTCGACGCCATGGAGGCGTTACTTGGCTATGGCGAGCGCATGACCCAGGAGGAGCTGAAGAAGCTGCCCAAGGGCGTGTTTACGGCGGAGGACGTGGTTGAAGAAGACGGCCACGGCAACGGCCCGTTTACGATCAAGGTGAAGATCACCATTACCGACGAGAAGATGGTTGCTGATTTTACGGGTACCAGCCCCCAGGCGGTCGGCCCGATCAACCTCAGCTATGCCGGTTTAATCACCGGGGCGCGGTGCCTGTTCAAGGCGGTCACCAACACGGAAATTCCTGCCAACGGCGGCTGCTTTCGGGCGCTTGAGGTCATCTGTCCGCCGGGCACCATTCTTTCCGCGCGAAGCCCGGCGCCGGTTTCGATCTATTATGAGTCCCTGCTCGGCGCGATCGAGGTGATGTGGAAGGCGCTTGCCCCCGTTATGCCGCACAAGTTGACGGCCGGCCATCAGCGCACCGTCGGGGCCACCTTCATCTCCGGGCAGCTGCCTGAGACGGGGGAGTTGTTCGTCATGGGCGAACCGCTGGTGGGCGGCTGGGGCGCTGGCATTGATCGCGATGGCGACAGTGGCCAGTTCTGTTGCGCCAATGGCGAGACCTTCAACATTCCGGTCGAGCTTGCCGAAAGCCGTTATGGTTTTGAAATTGACCAGTATGCGCTGCACCAGGAGGATGGCGGCGCGGGCGAATACCGCGGCGGCAAGGGCGTCGTGCTCGACTACCGGGTCACTGCAGACGAGGCATACCTGACCTATTCGGCAACGCGCACCCGCTCCCGCCCCTGGGGTCTGGAGGGCGGCCAGGAGGGCTCCTGCAACCGTGCCGAGGTTCACCGTAAGGACGGCACTGTCGAGACCTACTCCATGGTGACTGGTCTGAAGGCTGTGCGTGGAGAAGTATTCCGGCTCGTCACGGGCACCGGCGGAGGCTACGGCGACCCGCGCAAGCGCTGTCGCGACAAGCTGGCGCAAGACCTGCGCGACGGCTACGTGACCGAGGAGCAGGCCCGGCGGTACTACGGCTGCGATGCAGGTCCTAAAACCGGCATGTCGTGACTACCTGGCTAGGCTCGTCACGGCGTGCCTCTGTTGCGAGCGGCTCCTGCCTGCTGAAATTATGAGTGCCTGTGCATTGGCTATCAGCCAGCATTTTGGCCTCGCCCACCCAATTACTGTTTGACGATTGTATAATTCACCCGCAGGATGAAGTTGAATCCAAGCGGACCATGCAATCGACAAGGGGGCAGGCGTGAGGGCTCAGGACACGACGACGGATCTTGCCCGCGTGGTCCGGGAGACGAGCCGCCTCCTATCGCAAGACCCGGTTGCGGCAGAGAGGCGCGCGCGGGAAATCCTTTCGGGCCACCCTGGCCATGCCGATGGCATCCTGCTGCTGGCGGCTGCATTGCGCCGGCAAGGAAAAGCGGCTGAGGCCCGCGCCCTTCTGGAGCCGTTGGCCCGGCAGCCGGAGGCCCGTAGCGATGTGCACCTGGAATTAGGGCAGGCCCTGGCCTCGCTGGGCGAGCACGCTGCAGCATTGGCTGCGCTGCGGCGCGCGGTTGCCCGCAATTCCCGCCATGCGGCAGCATGGCGGGCGCTGGCGGCAGAGTTGTCGCTGGCAGGACTCTCTCAGGAAGCGGATCGGGCCCATGCTGAGGCTATTCGCGCCTCCGTCACCGATCCCGAACTCATCGAGGCGGCGGACGCCCTTCTCGACAATCGCCTCGCCATTGCCGAACGGTTGCTGCGCCAGCGGCTGAAGCGCCAGCCGTCGGATGTGGCGGCCATTCGCATGCTGGCGGAGGTGGCGGCGCGCATTGGTCGGTATGAGGATGCGGAAAGGTTGCTTGCCCGGGCGCTGGAACTGGCACCCGGCTTCCACGAGGCCCGCCGCCACTATGCGCTGGTATTGAACCGCCAGAACCGCTCCGCCGAGGCGCTGGCGCAAATCGAGCAGTTGCTGGCTCGTAATCCGGAGGATGTGGGGCTTCGCAACCTCAAGGCGGCGGCGCTGGGGCAGATCGGCGAATACGAAGCCGCCATTGCCCTCTATGAGGAGGTGCTGAAAGCCCACGCCCATCAGCCGCGGTTATGGATGAGCTTAGGCCATGTGCTGAAGACGGTGGGCCGGAAGGCGGACAGCATCGCGGCGTACCGCCGCTGCTTGGCCCTGGCCCCGACGCTTGGAGAAGCGTGGTGGAGCCTTGCCAACCTCAAGCGGGTATCCTTCACTCCGGAGGACTGCGCCACCATGCGACAGGCCTTGACGCAGGAGATCTCGGAGGAAGATCGCTTTCACCTGCACTTCGCGCTGGGCAAGGCGGAGGAGGACGCGGGTCATTTTGCCGAGTCTTTCCGCCACTACGCCGAGGGTAACCGTCTGCGCCGGGCCCTGGTGCATTACGACCCGGAAGACGTGGCCAGCCATGTGCGGCGCTGCAAGGCTTTGTTCAGCGCGGATTTTCTCCGCAGCCGGGAGGGGGGCGGTTGTCCTGCGCCCGATCCCATCTTCATCGTCGGCATGCCGCGGGCAGGGTCGACCTTGATCGAGCAGATTCTCTCCAGCCACCCGCTGGTGGAGGGCACCATGGAGTTGCCCGATCTTCCTGCCATGGCGCGGCGGCTGGGCGGGCGGCAGAGCCGCAGCGACGAGACCCTTTACCCCGACATTCTGGCGACGCTCAGCCCGGAGGAACTGGCCGGGCTGGGGCAGGAGTACCTTGAGCGTACGCGGGTGCAGCGCAAGACCGACCGGCCGTTCATGATCGACAAGCTGCCCAATAATTTCCTGCACGTGGGGCTGATCCGGCTTGTCCTGCCGAACGCGAAGATCATCGATGCCCGGCGCGATCCCATGGGGTGCTGTTTTTCCAACTTCAAGCAGCATTTCGCGCGGGGGCAGACCTTCTCCTATGATCTGAGAGAACTTGGCGACTACTACGCACGATACGTGGAACTGATGGCGCATTTCGATGCGGTGCTGCCGGGCTACGTGCACAGGGTGCAATATGAGGACATGGTGGCGAATACGGAGGCGGAGGTTCGGCGGTTGCTAGCCTTCCTCGGCCTGCCGTTTGATCCGGCATGCCTGCGCTTTTATGAATCGCGCCGGGCGGTCCGCACGGCCAGTTCCGAGCAGGTGCGCCAGCCCATCTTCCAGGATGGCGTGGATCACTGGCGGCATTTCGAGGCCTGGCTTGACCCGTTGAAGGAGGCTCTGGTGCCGGCTTTGCCTCAGTCTGTCCGTGCAAGCGTGCAGGAAAAAGCACAATCGGCATAAGGAACGTAAGCTGGAAGCTCTAAGCCGCTTGACAGTCAAAAATCTTTATTATTCATTTGTACAACAAGCGGTCTGCCGGATGTTTGAAGGCAGAAGCGCATCCTCGCAGGGGAGGGCAAATCGGTTGCGACGCGTAGGGCGGAGTTATGCGTAATCCGCCGCGGTAATCCGTTTTTTGACCTCTGGGGGAGAGGCATGATGGACTATTCGAGCCGGCCGGTTTTTACATCCATTTTGCTGGCCACATCGGTCCTGGGATATTCGAAAGTTGCTGTCGCGCAATCGGCTGAGGACAGCGCCCCGCAATTCACTGACATCGTAGTGACGGCGCAGAAGCGCGCGCAGAACTTGCAGGACGTGCCGCTGAGCATTCAGGCGATCTCGACTGAGAAGCTCAGCGAGCTACAGATCCAGGCGTTTCAGGACTACGTGAAGTTCCTGCCCAGCGTTGCGACGCAGAATGTGGGGCCGGGATATAGTCTGGTGCACATGCGCGGCGTCGTCAGCGGGGGCGATGGCAACCACTCCGGTTCGCTGCCGACGGTCGGCACCTATCTGGACGATCAGCCGATCACCACCGTCCAGGGCAATCTGGATATCCACCTTTACGACATCGCCCGCGTCGAAGCGCTGGCCGGGCCGCAGGGCACGCTTTATGGCGCCAGCAGCGAGGCGGGCACCATCCGCATCATCACCAACAAGCCCGACGCTGGGAAATTCGAAGGCGCGGTCGATGCCGAACTGAATACCGTGGCGCACGGCGACATGGGTGGCACGCTGGAAGGGTTTATCAACGCGCCGTTGTCGGAGAAGGTCGCGGTGCGTGCCGTCGGCTGGTATCGTCACGATGGCGGTTACATCGACAACGTGCGGGTGGTGCGGGATTATCCCAGCTCCGATGCGGTGGCGGACAACGAAGCGCTCATCGAAGATGACTTCAACGACGTGGACACCTATGGCGGGCGCCTGGCGCTTGGGATCGACCTGGATGACAACTGGACCATCATGCCGACCATCATGGGCCAGAAGCAGAAAAGCCATGGTACCTTCGGCTACAATCCGGAGGTGGGCGATCTGGACATCAACCGCTATCGCGCGGAGTTCCAGAACGATCGCTGGTATCAGACAGCCCTTTCCATCCAGGGCAAGATCGGCAATTTCGACGTGGTTTATTCCGGCGCCTATCTGAAGCGCAAGCTCGACGGCGTCAGCGATTATGCCGACTACACCTACGCCTACGATGTTTATTACCATAACATCGGCTATGAGTTCGGCGAGTACTTCGTCGACGACAACGGTAATCCAACCAATCCGTCGCAATATTTCCGCAACCGCGACCGCTTCACCAAGCAGAGCCACGAGCTTCGGATTTCCTCGCCAGCCGAGCACCGGCTGCGGCTGGTGGCAGGCCTATTCTACCAGCGCCAGAAGCACGATATCGAACAGCGATACATGATCGACAACATCGGCACGGCTATTGAAGTGCCGGGCTGGTCGGACACCATCTGGCTGACCAAGCAGGACCGTATCGACCGCGACAAGGCGGTCTTCGGCGAGCTGGCCTATGATATCACGCCAGCACTCACCGTAACCGGCGGCCTGCGCTATTTTGAATACAACAACACGCTGGTGGGCTTTAACGGCTATGGCGCGGGCTTTAGCAGCACGACCGGTGAGGCCGCGTGCTTCGGGCCGCCCACGACCGATAATGCGCCCTGCACCAACCTCGGCGATCTGGACGAGGACGGCAATGTGATCCCGAAGCGCGCCAAGGGCGACGGCGTCACTCACCGGCTCAATCTGTCCTGGAAGATCGACCCTGAGCGTATGGTCTACGTCACCTGGTCGCGAGGCTTCCGACCGGGCGGCATCAACCGGCGCACCGGGCTCGATCCGTACAACGAGGACTATCTCACCAACTACGAGTTCGGTTGGAAGACCACCTGGTTTGACCGCCGCCTGCGATGGAACGCGTCCTTCTTCCATCAGGATTGGAAAAATTTCCAGTTTTCTATCCTCGGCCCCAACGGTCTCACCGAAATCCGCAACGCGGCGCGGGCGCGCATCCGAGGCGTTGAGAGCGATCTCAGCTGGACCATTGTGCGCGGCCTGACGTTGACCGCCAACGCGGCATACATCGATGCCAAGCTGTCGGAGAACTATTGCGGCTATACGGACGAGCAGGGCGAGCCGGTGACGGACTGCGCCGCGCCGGAAGCGCCGGAGGGCACCCAACTGCCGGTCACGCCCAAGTTCAAGGGCAACATGACCGTGCGCTATGATTTCCCGGTCGGGGAGTTGGATGCCCACGTGCAGGCGGCCGCGGTTTACCAATCGAGCGTATGGTCAGACCTGCGGCTGATCGACCGGGCGATCGGCAAAAGCGACGGCTACGGCTCGGTCGATCTGTCCGCCGGCTTGCGGAACGATGTGTGGCGCGCGGAGGTCTTTGTCACCAACCTCTTCGACGTGCGCGGCAATCCCTTCCGTTACACCCAGTGCGCCGTCGAGTATTGCGGCGACATCTACTATGTCGCGCCGATCACGCCTCGGATGATCGGCCTTAAGGTGGGGTTGGATTTCTAGGGCAGGGCGGTCGGCGCGTCCCCTTCCGAAGCGCGCCGCATCGCCTGCGCCAGTTCGTGCGCCGGGGGGCAAAAGGGGCAAGGCGCACGGCAGTTGCGTGGCGTTTCGTTTGTGATCTTCCTGAAATGCACGTTGCTATTGCACGGGAAGAGAAGCGTTTGCGTTTTCAATCTAGGCTCAGGGCGCAAGCAGGTCTTGCGCCCTGACTCTTCGATATTGCTTACAGAAAAGAGGCGCCTACCAGCGGCGGAACAGGCCTGCCATTCGGCCGCGATCCGCGAGGATTTCGCGGGCGGCATTATGCCCCGGCGCACCGGTCACGCCGCCGCCGGGGTGGGTACCGGCGCCGCACATGTAAAGGCCCCGGATGGGCGAGCGGTACGCACCATGCCCCAGCATCGGCCGTGCCGACCATAGCTGGTCGAGCGTCATATTGCCGTGCATGATGTCGCCGCCGACGAGGCCGAACTTGCGCTCCAGATCGAGCGGCGAATGGATCTGCCGGGCAATCACGGAGTCCTTGAAGCCGGGCGCCCAGTGGTCGACCGTATCGATGATGAGGTCGGCCGCGGCCTCGCGTTCGTCGTCCCAGTTGCGGCCGTTGGGTAGCTCCGGCGCGAACTGCTGGCAAAACAGGCTGGCGACATGGCACCCCGGCGGGGCGAGGCTGTCATCGACTGTCGAGGGAATCAGTATCTCGACAATGGGCTCGCGCGACATGCCGAACTGTTTGGCATCCAGAAATGCCCGGTCCATGTAGTCCAGCGTCGGCGCGATGATGATGCCCGAGCGGTGGTGCTCGCCCTCCTCCGGCAAGGCCGAGAAGCGGGGCAGGGCGGAGAGCGCCACATTCATGCGGAACGTGCCTGAGCCTGCCTTGAACGCGCGGATGCGTCGCCGAAAATCATCGGGCAGGGCAGACTGCTCCACCAGCCGGTCATAAAGCAGGCGCGGTCCCACGTTGGCAGCGACAATCCCGGCTGTAATCTCCTCCCCGCTCTCCAGCCTCACGCCAGCTGCGCGGCTGCCGTTAAGCAGCACGCGCTCGACAGGGGACTCGAGACTGGTCTCGACCCCTGCTGCCCAGCACGCGGCGGCCATCGCCTGGGTGATGGCCCCCATGCCGCCCACCGCATGGCCCCAGGCGCCCTTCTTGCCATTGACCTCGCCGAACACGTGATGCAGCAGCACATAGGCCGAACCGGGCGTGTCCGGGCTGGCGTAGTTGCCCACCACCGCATCGAAGCCGAAGGCCGCTTTCACCGCCTCGCTTTCGAACCAGCCGTCGAGGAAACTGCGGGCAGACTTGACGAAGAGGTCCAGCACGTCGCGCTGCTGTTCCAGCGACAGCCCGGCCAGCTTGCGGCCCTGCCGCACGGCATCGAACAGCGTGCGCGGCCCCTCGCCCACGTTGGGTGGGGTTTGCAAGGCAAGGTCGCGCAGCACGTCTGCCACAGTGTCGAGCGCCTCGTAATAGGCAGGCAGGCTTTCAGCATCACGTGCGGAGAATTTGCGAAACTCGGCCTGCGTGCGCTCCAGCCCACCGCCCAGTTTCAGATAGCCGCCGTCCAGCTGAGGCAGGAAATTGGAAATGGGACGCTCGATGACACGGTAGCCATGGTCCGCCAGTCGCATGTCGGCGATAACCTTCGGGTTCAGCAGGCTCACGGTGTAGCTGGCTGCCGAATTGCGAAAGCCGGGGTGGAACTCCTCGGTCACCGCTGCGCCGCCGACGACCGGGCGGCGTTCCAGCACTCTCACCTTCAATCCGGCGCGGGCCAGGTAAAAGGCGCAGACCAGCCCATTGTGGCCGCCCCCGATGACCACCGCATCATAGTATTTCGTCATGTCACGCCCCGCCCGCTGATAAACTGAACATCAGGTTGTGCTGCCTTGCCGTCGGCTCCAGCCCGGCGCGGGCTTGTGCCATTGGCGTGCCTCGGGAATGAGCGTCCGGATTTTCCGGCAGAAGCTGCGAAGGGCAACCTCACTCTTTCCCAGCGGCCCAACGGTAAAGCTCTCGGAGGCCATGCCCTGCTGTACCCTGGTGATGAGCCCGGTATCCTCCGCATTGACCTGCCGGTTTATGCGCCAGTTGAGGTAGCGGGCGGCACGCATTTCGCGCCGGTCGTCCGGCACTGCGTAGGCGATTTCACGGATCAGGGTTTCCGTCGGTGAGACGGGCAGCCATTGCATGAAGTCCACCTGGTCGGGATAGATGTCGAATGCAATGTTCGGCCAGAGTTTGAGGTAAAGCCACGTTCGTTGCCGCTCGGGCGGCAGATGCGGCACATGGGGCAGGTATTTTTGGTAAGCCCGCTCTGATGGCGCGTTGGACAACCGGTCGATGATCGGTCCCCACATCTTGTCCACGTGGTCGCGTGCCTCGACGCCGTAGCCGTTGCCCATCAGCCGCTTCAGGCCCGGATGTGCCACGGGAATGTGCAGGGCATCGGAATAGTTATCGCCCACGTTTTTCCAGTTGACGGCACGCGGACGCAACGTGACGCGGCCCATCGCCTGGAGACTGCCAAAGCGGTAAGGCTGAACCTCATCCCAGTAGGGGGCCATCATCTCGGCGACGGATGGGCCGCCGTCATTCTCCAGCCGGACGAAGATGAACCCTTCAAAAACCTCATGCTCCACGACGGCCAGCCCGTGTTTGCGCGGGTCGAGGTTGGGATAGTCCGATTTCATCGGCACGCCGACGAGCTGCCCGTCAAGGCCGTAGGTCCAGGCATGGTAGGGGCAGACCAGCTTGCGGGCGCAGCCCGATGGTCCATCCATCAGCCGCGCGCCGCGGTGACGGCAGACATTGGTGAAGGCGCGGAGTTGGTCATCATCTCCCCGAATGACGATGATGCTTTCTCCCGCATAGTCCAGCGTGTGATAGTCACCAGCCTGTGGCAGGTCGCTGACATGGCACACCACCTGCCAAGACGGGCGGATGACGCGCCGCATCTCCAGCTCGAAAAACTCCGGATCGGAATAGGTCCACGCGGGCAGGCTCCAGTCCCCGTTCGGATCGGATTCCACATCCATGTCCGTCTCCTTTGTGTTGTACATGTGTACAACAAGTCAACAGTCGCTACAAGCGGGAATTGGGCAGGAGAATATTCATATCCCGTTGGATTGGCCGGAAACGCACGTTAAAAGGGGCAGAAACCGCAGCGTGGCGGTTGCTGAACGGGCGAGGGTACTCCAACGTCATGAAAAAGCCTGGCAAGACGGTAAAGACCCAGCGGGCCTGTTTTGTACGGGAGAGCCCGGATGTGCGCCGGCAGGCGCTGATCGATGCAGCTTGCCAGTGCCTTGCCGAAAAGGGCGTGCAGGGTGCATCCGTCCGGGCGATCTGCGCCCGGGCCGGTGTGTCGGCCGGTTTGCTGACCCATTATTTCAGCGGCATCGAGGCGCTGATTGTTGAAGCCTATCGCAGCGTGGGCGAGCGAGTGGCGGCAGCGCTTAATGCGGCGATGGAGGAGGCCGGGCCGGATAGCCGCGCCCGCCTTCATGCCTATGTGGTGGGAAGTTTCCGCGAGCCTGTTCTTGATCCCGGTCTGTTGTCCACCTGGCTGGCCTTCTGGTCGCTGGTCAAAAGCAACCCCACGATTGCTGCCATCCATGACGAGGTCTATGCGAATTATCGCCATGAGATCGAAGTCCTGCTCGATGATGCCTGGCAGGGGAAAATGGGCCGCAATGAGGTCCGCCTGGCCGCAATTGGTATCACGGCGATGGTGGATGGCCTGTGGCTGGAGCTGTGCCTGGGGCCGAAGGATTTCACGGCGGATGATGCCGCCGCCATTGCCTTGCGGAGTCTGGATGCCCTGTTGAACCGCGCCTGAAGGGTACGCGGTCAGGCCGGGTCGCGCTGCAGCAGCGGGCGTTTGGGGCGGCGCATCAGCGCATAGCAGGGCAGGCCCGCCAGCAGCAGCGCCACGCCCCAGGCGACAGTCTCCTTGCCGGCGCCGTAGATAGTCCACAGGGCATAGAGCGCCGCCAGCATGCCCACGGCTTCCATCAGCGGCTTGCGCGGCAGCTGTCTCTTGGCCGACAGGCGCAGGGCGGCCAGCGCGCACGCCAGGTACATGAACAGGGTGGTGGCGGTTGCCAGCAGCAGCAGGAACTGGAACACGTCCGCCAGCGAGCGTGAATAGTTCAGGAGTACGCCCACGGTCATCAAGAGGCTGGTCGCCACCAGCGCCCGCACTGGCACGCCCCGGCTGGACTGAACGGCGAACCACTTGGGAAACGCGCCGCTTTTCGCCATGGCATAGGGCATTTCCGCCTGCACGAGGATCCAGCCATTCAGCGCGCCGATGCAGCTGATTGCGGCGAACACCGCCACCAGCACGGCAGGCCCTGCGCCCCAGTAGCGGGTGACGAAGGCGGCGAACGGCGCGTTGGAGCCGGCAATCTCCTCACCTGGCATGAGCAGGACGATGGCTGAGCAGGTGAACAGGTATACAAGGCCGGTCAGCACCGTACCGGCCATGGTGGCAAAGGGAATGGTGCGCGCTGGGTCTTTGATCTTGCCTGCCGGGATGGTGGCCGATTCCAGCCCGAGGAATGCCCACAGGGTTAAGGTGGCTGCGGCAGTAATCTGCGGTGCGGACAGGCTGGAGATCTCCAGCGGCAGCGGTGCAGCGGTGCCGGAGGCGAGCGCGAGCGCTGCCAGCCCCACCACGACCGCCAGCGGCACGAGCTTGAGAAGGCTGGTTATCACCTGCACGCCGCCCACCAGCCGCGCGCCGCGGGCGTTGACCAGCGTGAGCAGCCAGATCAGCAGGCAGGTAGAAACGGCCGCCAGCCCCGGCACGTCCCCCAGCGGGGGTATGAGCGTCGTTAGATAGCTGGTGGCGGCAACGGCGATGGCGGCGTTGCCGATCCATAGTGACATCCAGTAACTCCAGGCCACGAGAAAGGCAGCCAGCGGCCCGAACGCGGCGCGGGTATAGGCGTAGGGGCCGCCCTCGGCCGACATGGCGCGGGACAACCTGCAGAACACGGCGGCCAGAAACACCGCGCCCGCGATGGTGAACAACCAGCCGAACACCGAATTCCACCCCAGCGGGGCGAGCGAGGCAGGCAGCAGGAAAACGCCTGAGCCGATCATGTTGCCGAGCACAAGGCACGTGGCCATCCACCGGCCTAGCTTGCGCGGCGCCTCGGTTTGCGGTGAAGCGGATGTGTTGGGGGCGGTGCCCATGGTCATGTGTCGTCCCTTCCGGGCCCTGGCGGAGCGCGCGCCGGCGCAGGGCGGCAACCGTCTGGAATGCAGCCGGCCGCGTGCCGCGCAATACAAGCGACGCATCGGGCCAGATCTGGCGTTGCCGCCACGACGCCCTTCCCGCATGACCGCTCGGGAAGGCATGGAACCAAGCCAGTCAGGCCGTATGGCGGGGCGGCGGGTTGCTTGCATCAAGCAAAAACAATTCCGCCTTCCTGCCGTGGCCGGTGGCATTTCCTCTCCGCGAATGGATGCACATCCTGGCGCATCCCGCAAGCGTGATTGACAAAGGGCGGAATTTATCCCGAAATCGGCCATCGGCTTTTTTCCAGCTTTATTGGCAAGCACAGGGGGGGCGTTCATGAAGCAACGGAGCATGATGCGATCGGGACTGTTTGCAGGCATTGCGCTGCTGGCCGTGGCGGCCGGGGCGCAGGCCGCACCGGCTGGTCATCCGCAGGCGGAAGCGCAGGCGCTGGATCTCGCCAAGAAATCGATCGCTATGCGATCGGTGCGCGGGGAAGGCAACCAGACGGCGCAGGTGGCCGAGCTTTACAAGCAGGCGCTCATCAATGGCGGGTTCGATCCGAAAGAAATCACCATCACGCCGGTCGATGACACCGTTTATTTCATCGCCCGGTGGCCGGGCAGCGATTCCTCGCTGAAGCCGCTCGTCATCTCCGGCCATATGGACGTGGTGGAAGCCAATCCGGCCGACTGGGAGCGCGACCCGTTCACGCCGGTGGTCGAGAACGGCTACCTGTTCGGCCGTGGCGCGACGGATATGAAGACGGACGGCGCGCTGGCGATTTCCTCGCTCATCGAAATGAAACGGCAGGGCTACAAGCCCCGGCGTGACATCATCATCGAATTCTCGGGTGACGAGGAAACGACGATGAAAACCAGCGAGATCATTGCCGAGAAGCTTTCCAACGCCGAACTGGTGCTCAACATCGATGGCGGTGGCGGCACGCTTAACGAGCAAACCGGCAAGCCGGAGTATTTCAGCTGGACCGGGGCCGAGAAGACCTACGCCGACTATGAATTGACCGTCACCAATCCAGGCGGCCACTCATCGGAACCACGTCCCGACAACGCGATCCAGCAGCTGGCAGCGGCGCTGGTCCGCATTGGTAACTACCATTTCAAACCGGAACTGAATGACCTGACCCGCGCCTATTTCCAGGCGGCGGCCAAGTATGAGCGGCCTGAAATCGCCGAGGCCATGCGCGCGTTCGCCGCCAACCCGCAGGACGAGAAGGCGATTGCCACCCTGCGGGCCGATCCGGCCTTCGTCGGGCGGATCGGGACGACCTGCGTTGCCACCATGATTAATGGCGGCCATGCGCTGAACGCCCTGCCGCAGCGCGCCACCGCCAATGTGAACTGCCGCATCTTCCCCGGCCACAGCCCGGAGGCGATCATGGCCGAACTCAAGCAGGTGGCAGCGGATCCCGCGGTCAGCTTCAAGGATGTGACGGTGGGCTCGGTGGCGACGGGCCCGTCGCCCATGCGTCAGGATTTCATCCAGGCCATCGAGAAGGCATTGCACACCGCTTATCCGGGCGTGCCGGTGATCCCCAGCATGTCCGCCGGAGCCAGCGACAGCATGTGGTTCCGCCACAAGAACGTGCCCAGCTATTCCGTCAGCCCGCTGTTCATCAAGAACTCCGAAAGCTTCAGCCATGGGTTGAACGAGCGGGTTCCGATTGCAAACTTCCAACCCGCCATCAAATTCTACATCACCTTGTTTACCGACTTGTCGAAGTAACGCCGGGCGGCCTCGCAGTTCTGCTGCGGGGCCGTTCTCGCTTGCGGCCCCGGTTCTCCGACTCCTGGGCTCTCCGCCCTTTCAGCCTGCGGCTTGCGTCTGCTTTCGGTTTTCGTCGAGCACCGTCGCCTTGAACTTCTGAGCCGTTGGCGAGAGCTCCTGGTTGTGGATCAGCCAGAGGCGGCTTGTCACCGGCGCCGCAAAGGGGCGGAACACGAGGTTGTCCACGTGTAGTCGCGCCAGCGACCGGGCAAGAACCGTCGCGCCGAATCCGGCTGCCACGAGACCGAGCAGGGTGGAAAGGCTGCTGGCCTGGTAAGCCACATTGGGCGCGAAGCCCGCCTGCTCGCACAGGCCGATGAAATGCTCATTGAAGCCCGCGCCGTTGACCGGGCCATAGAGCACCAGTGGGTGCCCCGCCAGGTCGGCGATGCAGGGATCCGCCTTGCGCTGCGCCAGTGGATGATCCGCGCGGATGGTGAGCACCATATCCTCTTCCAGAAGGCAGTGCGAGACCATGCCATCGGGCAGAACCGGCCTCTCGAAGCCGCGGACGAGCCCGATATCGAGGTGCCGGTCCTTCACCTGCTCGATCTGCGCGTCCCGCCCCAACTCCTGCAATGTCAGCTCGACATTGGGATGAGACTGCCGGAACCGGTAAAGCGCGCTGGCGATGCTGGGTACGAACGGCCCGGATGACGGAAAGCCAAGGCCGAGATGACCGATTTCACCGCGCTGCGCGAGCCGAGCGGTTTGCACCGCACGTTCGGCCTGTTGCAATGTCAGTCGCGCCTGTGGCTCGAACAATTGCCCGGCCTCCGTCAGGCAAACCCGGCGGCTGGTGCGGTCGAACAGCCGCACGCCCAGTTCTTCCTCCAGGGCGCGGATCTGCTGGCTCAAGGGTGGCTGCGAAATGCCCAATCGGTTGGCGGCACGCCCGAAGTGCATCTCCTCGGCAACGCAGAGGAAATAGCGAAGGTGTCTCAGGTCCATAGATCAAGTCCTGCAACGTATCGATTGAGCCATATTATATATTAGACGCAGAAAGACCAAGGCGGCAGAAACCATCAGTCATTGTCTGCTAGCAAGGTCGGCCAACCTGTGTCTGGCGGGCGATAAAAGGGTATAAAAAAGAAATCGGCAGGCGCGACGCAGCATGGCGCGCTGGTTTCGTGCGTATCGCCAGGGGGAAACAGGATGATCGGCATCGTTAAGGTTGCGTTGCATCGGCCGCTCACCTTCATCGTGATGGCGATTCTTATCGCGATTGTCGGCATCCTCGCTGCCCTGCGGACGCCGGTCGACATCTTCCCTGATATCAAGATCCCCGTGGTCGCGGTGGCCTGGAAGTATACGGGCCTGCCGCCGCAGGACATGTCCGACCGCATCATCACGCCCTATGAGCGCGTGCTGACGACGACGGTTAACGACATCGAGCATATCGAGAGCCAGTCCCTTCAGGGCATCGGCGTCGTCAAGATCTTCTTCCAGCCGGGCGCGGACATCCGCACGGCCACGGCGCAGGTGGCGTCCGTTTCGCAGACCATCCTGAAGCAGATGCCGCCGGGCATTACGCCGCCGCTGATCCTCAACTACAGCGCGTCGACCGTGCCAATTCTCCAGCTTGCCCTGTCGGGCGAGGGCTTGTCGGAAAAGCAGCTGTTCGATCTCGGTCAAAATCAGGTCCGGCCCCAGCTGGTAACCATCCCCGGCCTTGCCATGCCCTACCCGTCGGGTGGCCGGGAGCGACAGGTGCAGATCGACCTCGATCCGCTGGCCCTGCACTCCAAGGGATTGTCCGCGCAGGATATCGGCAATGCCATCGCCGCGCAGAACCAGATCAACCCGGCAGGTTTCGTCAAGATCGGCCCGACGCAGTACAGCGTGCGCCTCAACAACGCGCCGGATTCCATCGAGGCGTTGAACGACCTGCCGGTGAAGGTGGTCAACGGAGCCACCATCTATATGCGGGACGTTGCCCACGTGCGCGACGGCAGCGGCCCGCAGCAGAACGTGGTGCACGTGGAAGGGCAGCGCTCGGTGCTGCTCACCGTGCTCAAGAACGGCGCAACCTCCACCCTCGCCATCGTCAATGGCGTCAAGGAAGCGCTGCCGCGCATCGCCGAAACCCTGCCTGAGTCGCTCAAGGTGTTGCCGATCGGCGACCAGTCGCTGTTCGTGAAGGCGGCCGTGGCGGGCGTCGTTCATGAAGGCGCGATCGCCGCCGCGCTCACCTCGCTCATGATTCTCTTGTTCCTGGGCTCATGGCGGTCGACCGTCATCATCGCGCTGTCGATCCCGCTGGCCATTCTCGCGGCCATTGCGGCGCTCGCGGCCTTTGGCCAGACCATGAACGTCATGACGTTGGGTGGCCTTGCGCTGGCGGTCGGCATTCTCGTCGACGACGCGACGGTGACGATCGAGAACATCAACTGGCACCTGGAACAGGGCAAGGGCGTGATGCAGGCGATCATGGACGGCGCGGCGCAGATCGTCACGCCCGCCTTCGTTTCGCTGCTGTGCATCTGCATTGTGTTCGTGCCGATGTTCTTCCTGCCGGGCGTTGCCGGTTTCCTGTTCGTGCCGATGGCGCTGTCGGTGGTGTTCGCGATGATCGCCTCCTTCATCCTGTCGCGCACCCTGGTGCCGACCATGGCGATGTATCTCCTCAAGCCGCACAAGCCCGAGGGCGAGAACCGGCATCTGGCGGGCGCGCCGGGGTCGCATAACCCGCTGGTCCGTTTCCAGCGCGGGTTCGAGCACCGCTTCGAGCGCATCCGCACCGGCTATGTGGGGCTGCTCTATCGGACACTTCAGGCGCGCAAGCCGTTCCTCATCGGCTTCCTCGCGGTCGTCGTCCTGTCGTTCGGGCTGCTGCCGCTGCTGGGCAGCAACTTCTTCCCCAGCGTTGATTCCGGCCAGATCGCCATGCACGTTCGGGTGCCGGTCGGGTCGCGCATCGAGGAAACGGCGGCACGCTTTGACCGCATCGGCCGCGCCATCCGCGAGATCATTCCGGCGAGCGAGCTGGGCGCGGTGACAGACAACATCGGCCTGCCGGTCAGCTCCATCAACACCGTCTACAACAACAGCGGCACCATCGGCCCGCAGGACGGCGACGTTCTGATCGCTTTAAAAGAGGGCCACCGCCCGACCGAGGAGGTGGTCGCCGAGCTGCGCCGCGAACTGCCCCGGCGCTTTCCGGGGACGACCTTCTCGTTCCTGCCCGCTGATATCACCAGCCAGATCCTGAACTTCGGTGCGCCCGCCCCGATCGACATTCAGATCAGCGGCAAGGACGTTGAGGCGAACCGCGCCTACGCGCAGAAGGTGCTGGCAAGGATTGTAACCATTCCGGGCGTCGCCGATGCCCGTATCCATCAGCCCGGTCGCGCGCCGCAGCTGAATGTGGACGTCGACCGGTCGCGCGCCGGACAATACGGTCTGACCGAGCGCGACGTTACCACCAGCCTGGCAAGCTCACTTGCCGGTACGTCGCAGACGTCCCCTGTTTTCTTTGTCGATCCGAAGAGCGGGGTGTCCTACCCGGTCGTCGCCCAGACCCCGGAATACCGGGTGGGCACGATCAGCGATCTGTCCAACGTGCCGGTTTCCGGCGCTGGGGCGGACGCCACCCAGCCGCTCGGCGGCCTTGCCTCGATCCACCGGTCCAACACCGTGCCGGTGGTCACTCACTATAACATCAAGCCGGTGCTCGACGTTTTTGCGACGACCCAGGGGCGCGATCTCGGCGCGGTTGCGAGCGACATTCAGGGCGTGCTCGCCTCTCTGGAGAAGGAAGTGCCCAAGGGCACGACTGTCACCCTGCGCGGCCAATACGAGACGATGAACACCGCCTTCTCCGGCCTTGGCTTCGGCCTCGCCGGCGCAATCCTGCTCATCTATCTGCTGATCGTCGTCAATTTCCAGAGCTGGGTTGACCCCTTCGTCATCATCACTGCGTTGCCTGCGGCGCTGGCAGGCATCATCTGGATGCTGTTCACCACCGGCACCACCCTGTCGGTGCCGGCGCTCACCGGCGCGATCATGTGCATGGGCGTCGCCACCGCCAACTCGATCCTCGTCGTCAGCTTCGCGCGCGAACAGCTGGAGGTGCTGGGAGATGCCACCCAGGCCGCCCTGCAGGCGGGTCTGGTCCGCTTCCGCCCGGTGCTGATGACCGCGCTCGCCATGATTATCGGCATGGCGCCGATGGCGCTTGGTCTTGGCGAGGGCGGCGAACAGAATGCCCCGCTCGGCCGTGCGGTGATCGGCGGCCTTATTTGCGCGACGATCGCGACTCTCTTCTTCGTGCCCACAGTCTTCAGCTTCGTCCACCGGCATCGCCGTCACGCGAAGGAGACGACCATGGAATTGCAGCCCAGCCATGTCTGAGATTATGCCCATCCAAAATCCATCCAGCGCAGGTCCCAGCTCCCGCGCGCTGAAGCGTTTCGGCATCGGCGCGGCGATCATCGCGCTCGCCGTCGTCGCCATCGGAACGGCATCGCGGATCCACGCAACCGAGGAACTGCGCGAGGTCGCGGCAAGCGCTGCGGTCCCCGTCGTTGCCGTCGTCACCCCAACCCCGGAGACGGGCGCAGGTGAACTGGTGCTGCCGGGCAATGTGGCTGCCTACAACAGCGCGGCCATCTATGCGCGCACCAACGGCTATGTGCAGCGCTGGCTCGCCGACATCGGCGACCACGTGCGCGCCGGGCAAACGCTTGCCGTTTTAGACGCGCCGGAAGTCGAACAGGAACTGGCTCAGGCAGAGGCGGACTATCAGACCGCGCTGGCGAACCAGAAGCTCGCCGAAGTCACCGCCAAGCGCTGGAGCGCGCTGCTGGCCGAAGATGCGGTGTCGCGGCAGGAGGCGGATGAAAAGTCCGGCGATCTAGCCGCCAAGACCGCGCTCGCCAATGCCGCGCTCGCCAATGTGCGGCGGCTTCAGGCACTGCACGGCTTCACGGAATTGAAAGCCCCGTTCGACGGCGTGGTTACCAGCCGGTCGGCGCAGATCGGCGCGCTGGTGGTGGCCGGCAATGCCGCCGCCCAGCCGCTCTTCACCGTATCCGACACGCATCGGATGCGCGTTTACGTGCGCGTGCCGCAGGGTTATTCGGCGCAGGTGAAGCCGGGCACCTCGGCCACGCTCACCGTGCCGGAATATCCCGGCCGCACGTTTCCGGCAAAGCTGGTCCGTAGCGCGGGGGCTGTCGATCCGCAGTCCGGATCGGTGCTGGTTGAATTGCAGGCGGACAATAAGGGCAACGAGCTGAAGCCCGGCGCCTATGCCCAGGTGCGATTCGATCTCGAAGGCGGGCACAGCAACGGTCTCAGCCTGCCGGGCAACGCTATCCTCTACGGGAACGATGGCCCCACCGTTGCCGTGGTTGACGATAAAGGCCAGGTCACCGTGAAGCCCATCACCATTGCGCGCGACGAAGGCAACAGCGTCATCGTCTCCAATGGTGTTGCGCCGACGGACCGGGTGATCAACACGCCGCCCGATGCCATCCGCACCGGCGACCATGTGAAGGTGCAAACGGCCACCGTGGCGTCCGCTGAAAAGGGCAAGACGCATGCGGGTTAACGGCTGCGCCGCGCTCGCGCTGGCGCTGCTCGCGGGCTGCTCCATGGCGCCGGAGTATCGGCCGCCGGAAACACAAGTGCCCGCGACCTTCAAGGAAGTGGACGGCTGGGCCGCTGCCAACCCGATGGATGATGCCCCGCGCGGGGCATGGTGGGAGGCGTTTGGCGACCCGGTGCTCGATGATCTGGAAAATCGTGCAGCCAAGGCGAGCCCCACGCTGGCGGCGGCGCTCGCCCGCTATGACCAGGCGCGCGCCATCGCCCGGATCGACGCTTCCGATCTTCTGCCGGAGGTCGACGCCGTGGGGCAGGCGAGCCGCGAGCGCGTGTCGGGCAACCGGCCGCTCGCCAACGGCACGCCGCAAACCTACAGCGACTACACCGTCGGCGGCGTGCTGGATTACGAGCTGGATCTCTGGGGTCGTATCCGCGACAGCGTGAAGGCATCCCGCGCCGATGCCGCTGCAAGCGCGGCTGATCTTGCCTCGGCGCAGCTCAGCCTGCAGGCGGCGGTAGCGGACGCCTATGCGCGCCTGCGTGGTCTTGATGCGGAGGCCGCGCTGCTGCGCCAGACGGTCGAGGCTTACGCGAAGGCCTATACGCTGACCTCGAAGCGGTATGATGGCGGCATCGCCACGGCCATCGATGTCAACCGCGCGAAAACCGTGCTCGGCAACGCCCGCGCCCAGATCTCTGCGGTGGCCAACGAACGGGCCGCAACCGAGCATGAAATTGCCGCGCTGGTGGGGGCGGTCGCATCCGATTTCTCCATTCCGGCCCGCGTCCAACCACTCAAGGCGCCTGCGTTGCCGACGGGCCTGCCATCCGAGTTGCTGCAACGCCGCCCGGATGTGGCGGCGGCCGAGCGGCGCATGTTCGCCGCCAATGCGCGCATCGGCGTGGCGCGGGCCGCCTTTTTCCCCACCGTGACCCTTGGCCTCAGCGGCGGGTGGGAGACGACCCACGGAAAATTGCTGCAAACGCCCAACAGCTTCTGGGGTCTTGGCCCACTCTCGGCCGTGCTGCCGTTGTTCGATGGCGGCCGCCGCAGCGCGCAGGTGAAGCTATCTCGCGCTGATTATGAGGAGCTTGCGGCGAACTATCGGGAAACGGTGCTCACCGCCTTCCGGCAGGTGGAGGATGCGATCGCCGCCAACCGTCATCTCGCCACGCAGGCCGTCGATCAGCGCAGCGCGGCGGAAGCGGCGGAGCGGACCAGCCAGTTGGCGTTCAAGCGCTATCGGGATGGGGCGTCGGATTATCTGGAGGTCGTGACTGCCCAAACCGATGCGCTGCAAGCCCAGCGCGCGTTGCTCGCGGTTGAGACCCAACAAATGCGCGCCAGCATTGCCCTGGTGCGGGCGTTGGGCGGCGGGCCCGTAAATCCGCAATCCTGAACGGCACCGGCTGGCAGCCGGCGGCGACGTTGCCAAGGCAACGTCGCCATGCCGTGCGCTTTGTTTAGTCAACCGCGGGGAAATCAACGTCCGTGTCGTTGATGCGGTTGAAGACGTTGGTGAAGATGATCGCCGAGATGGCCAGGCTGATCTCGACCAGTTGCTGGTCGGTGTAGCCGGCGGCCTTGATGGCAGCATACTGCTCGCTCGGGATCGTGCCGCTGGTTAATGCCAGATACCGTACGAAGGAAGCCAGAGCATCGCGCTGCGCGTCACCCGTCAGTTCGCCCTGGCGCAGTTGGCGCAGCGTCTCGGGCGACAGGCCCGCCATCTTGCCGACCAGGCTGTGCGCGGCCACGCAGTAATCGCAATCGACGGTGGTGCTGATGACCAGCTTGATGGTCTCGATATCCTTCTTGCTGAGGGAGCTCGCGGTCAGCACCGCATCGACCTCGAGCATTACATTGAGGGCTGCCGGTTGCAGCGCACCGATGGCGGCATAAGCATTGGGGACCTTGCCCAGGGACTTCTTGATGCGGGCGAAGAGATCAGCGGTCGCGCCGGTTGCGGCTTCAACGGCGGGGACTTGAATGCGGGACATCGTACACTCCTTTGGTTTTCCGTCGGGCGACCACCGCCCGGTCCATGAGTGGCAAACTATCCCTGAGCGCTGATATTGATAATGCCGAGGGATCTCTTTAACATGCTCAATCGTCTCAACGATGGGCTCATGCATGACCTCGACCGACTGGCTCAGCCAACTGCTCTCCATGGTGCCCGTCAGCGGCGCGCTCGATTATCGCTGCATGCTTGGCACCCCGTGGCGCATTGAGCATCCTTCAACCAGACCCGGAGAAATTCCTTTTCATGCGGTGGTGGAGGGGTCGGCCATCGTCGAAGTGCCGGGCGGCGGGCCACCCCAGCGGCTGGTGGCGGGTGACATTCTCCTTCTGCCGCATGGTTCGCAGCATATTCTGCGTGACGGCAGTAAGGCCGAGCCTGCGCTCGTGCGGGCACGACAGACACTAAGTGTCACCATCAAGGAAAATGATGGGCCCGGCGCGCGGTTCGATATGCTGTGCGGCCGCTTCATCCTCTCCGACATGCATGAGCGTCTGGTCCGCACCTATTTTCCGCTGAGCCTCATCGTGCGCGCGCCTGAAAGCGCCGCTGCGAGCGGCAGTGATACCGGCCAGCGGGTGGCAGGGCTGGTGGCACTGATGCGGGCTGAGTCCGCAAACGAAAATCTGGGCGGCAAGGCCATGCTCAATGCCCTCACTGCGGCGCTCTTCGCCGTCACGATGCGGCTTGCGGGTGAAGCTGGCAGTGCGCCCGAAGGTTTGCTGGCACTGGCGGGCAATCCGCGCCTCACGCCGGCGCTGACCGCGCTGTTCAATGAACCGGCCTATCCCTGGACGCTGCCGGAACTGGCCAGCCGCTGCAACATGTCGCGCGCCACCTTCATCCGCCATTTTCAGGAGCGGCTCGGCCGCTCCGCCGCCGATCTATTGACGGACATCCGCATGACGCTTGCCGCCAATATGCTGCGCGCATCCGATCTTTCGACCGGCGCGGTGGCCGAGGCCGTGGGCTATCAGTCGGAAGCTGCCTTTCAGCGCGCTTTCAAGAGTTACATGGGCGTCACGCCCGCCCAGTGGCGGCGCGACGCGCGCAACCCATAACCACCCAGCTGTCTGCGTCAGCCTCTGGCTACTCTCCGCTGATCGCGGCGGTGGGATTCTCAAGCGCGGCGTAACCCGCCACCAGCGCGGCCCGGAAGCGCGGATCGGCCGCGAGTGCCTGCGGGAAAACGGTCTCCAGCGCTAGGAAGCGCTCCACATCGCTTGCGGCCTCGCCGGTACAGGCGCGGCCGATTTCGGCCAGCCGGTCGGCCAGCGGATCGACGATCTTGACGCCTTCGATCGACCGACGGCGCACAAAGCGCATCCACGCCGCAACCGGCAGCGCCAGCCGGTCGATCGGCGCGCCGGAGGCCAGCCGGTCCGCAATCGTCCCCAGAATGCGGTAAGGCAGCTTTTGCGATCCATCCCAGGCGATCTGGGAGAGCAGGTGGCGGATCGCAGGATTCTGGAAGCGCTTGCGAACCGCCGCGCCATAATCCTCAAGGTTGAGCCCCGGCGTCGCCGTCAGCGTCGGCGCGATATCCTCGCGCATCAGATGCATGACGAAGGTGCTGAGCGCCGGGTCGGCCATGGCGTCGGCCACCGTCTCGTGGCCGAGCAGCAGGCCGATGTAAGCCAGCGTCGAGTGCGGCCCGTTGAGCAGCCGCAGCTTGGCCCGCTCGAACGCCGCCACATCCGAGGTGAAGGTTGCGCCCGTTTCGTCCAGCGCAGGACGAGGCCCGGCGAAGGTATCCTCGATCACCCACTGGGTGAAGGCCTCGCGCTGGATCGGCCAGGCGTCCTCCAGCCCGAGCGCATCGCTCACGCGGGCGCGCAAGGCGTCGTCGGTCGCGGGCGTGATGGAATCGACCATGGTGCAGGGAAACCGCGCCTCGTCCTCGATCCATGCGGCGAGCGCCGGGTCTTTTGCGCGGGCGAGGTCGAGCACCGCGCGGCGCAATTTGGTGCCGTTGGAGGTCAGGTTGTCGCAACTGGCGACGGTGAAGGCGGGTAGCCCCGCGCTGCGGCGCAGGCGCAGGCCCTCGACCAGCCAGCCGATGACGCTGGCGGGCGCGGCTCCCTCGCGCAGATCCTGCTGAATATCCGGATGGTCCCTATCGAGCCCGCCATCGGGGGCGAGGCAGTAGCCTTTCTCGGTAACGGTCAGTGTCACCAAGTGGGTCGTTGGCGCGGCAAGACGCGCCCGCACTCTGGCGGCATCCTCGGCGGCGACGATCACTGCGTCGAGCGCGCCGATCACCCGCATCGAGGGCGCTTCGTCCAGCACCGCGAGGGTGTAAAGCCAGTCCTGCGGGGCCAGGGCATCGCGCACGCCGGTGCTCTTGAGGGCCACCGCCGCAATGCCCCAGCGCGGGTCGCTGGCCAGCAGCGCATCCACATGCGCCGCCTGATGCGCGCGGAAAAAGGCGCTCGGCCCGAAGTGCACGATGCCGGGGGCGTGTCCGCCGCGATCGTAGCGCGGCTGTTGCACGGAGGCGGGCAGGGCGGCAAGGGTCTGCCGCGATAGTCTGGGCTTGCTCATAGGGTCACGCCATTCTTCCAGATCGCGATTTCGCGCTCTTCGTTGATCTCGTTCTTCGCCGGCTTGCCGGAGGCCACCTCAATGATCAGCCGCATCAGGTCCTCCGCGGCCGTGTCCATGTCCGTGCCCGCCGCAATCGGCCCGGCATCGAAGTCGATCCAGTGCGGCTTGCGCTCGGCCAGCGCCGAGTTGGTGGCGATTTTCAGCGTCGGCACAGGGAAGCCCAGAGGCGTGCCGCGCCCCGTGGTGAACAGGAGGATGGTCGCGCCCGCCGCCACCAGCGCTGTGGAAGACACGGCGTCGTTGCCCGGCGCTTCCAGAAACGCCAGGCCCTTGCGGGTGGCGCGCTCGCCATAGCGCAGCACCTGCGTCACCATGGCCCGGCCCGCCTTCTGCACCGCGCCCAGCGATTTTTCCTCCAGCGTGGTGATGCCGCCCGCGATGTTGCCGGGAGAGGGGTTTTCGTAAACCGGCTGGTTGTGGTCGAGGAAATAGCGCTTGAAGCCGTTCAGCACCTCGGCCATCGCCTCGAACACCTGTTCGTCGGCGGCGCGCTCCATCAGCGGGTGCTCCGCGCCGAAAATCTCGGGGATTTCCGTCAGGATCGGCGTGCCGCCCGCACTCGCCAGCATGTCCGCGATCCGCCCCACGAGGGGATTGGCGGTGAGCCCGCTGAAGCCGTCGGACCCGCCGCACTTGAGGCCGATCGCCAGCGCGGAAAGCGGGCAGGGCTCGCGCCGGTCCTGCGCGGCCAGCGCCACCAGTTCCTCCAGCGCTGCGAGCCCGGCCTCGGTTTCATCCTCCGCCATCTGGGCGGCAAAGGCGCGGATGCGGCCGTGGTCCGGCACCTCGGCCAGCAGCTTGTCGAGCTGATTGTTCTCGCAGCCAAGCCCCACGATCAGCACGCCGCCTGCATTGGGATGCGCGGCGAGGCTTGCGAGAACCTTGCGGGTGTGGGCGAGGTCGTCCCCCAGCTGTGAGCAGCCGAAGGGGTGGGTGAGGGCGTGAATGCCGTCCACCCGGCCCACGAAGCGCTGCCCGCCGAGGCGGGCGATCCGCTCGGCCGTGCGGGCGACACAGCCGACGGTCGGCAGTACCCATATTTCGTTGCGCGTGCCCACCAGCCCATTGGCGCGGCGATAGCCGAGGAAGGTGTCGGGAATGCCCGCCGGCGTTGCCCCCGGCTGCGGCGCGGCGGCAGGCGTGTAGGCGTAGTCCTCGATGCCCTCCAGCCGTGTCGCCAGATTGTGGGTATGCACATGGTCGCCCGGCGTGATCGCAGCCTTGGCCCGGCCGATCGGCCAGCCATATTTGTGGACGTTCTCGCCTGCTGCGACGGCCTTGAGGGCGATCTTGTGCCCCTTGGGGATGTCCGTGCGCGCCACAACCGTGCGCCCGCCCGCGCTGACGCTTTCGCCAGCGGAGATGGGGCGCAGGGCGACGGCAACGTCATCTCGCCCATCAATGCAGTGGGCGGCGGGCATGGTGGAGGGCGCGTAAGGATCGGTCTGTGTCATGCCTCGAATGGTAACCGGTGTCATGCAGAAGGCAAGGGGTCGTGTGCTACTGCAAGGCGGCCCGATAGGCTCTGCTACGATTGGGAAGCCTGTAGATCGATTGCGCTGTCCTGTTGCATCCGGTTTTGACACCGGTTACCACTTATCAGGACATCGCGAAGAAGCGTCGCTGCAAGATCAAGCATAAGCAATACCAAGGCATAGGGGAGTGTGATGGCAGAATCGGCTCGTACTGCACGAAGATCGGCTGTTTCCGGCCGAGCCTCAGATCCGCGCGATTGCCTGGCGGCTTTATGGCGAGGTGGCGCGGCTGCCGATCATCAGCCCCCACGGCCACACCGACCCGCGCTGGTTCGCGCAGAACGAAGCGTGGGCCAACCCCACCGAGCTGCTGCTGGCGCCCGACCATTACCTCTACCGCATGCTCTACAGCCAGGGCGTCTCGCTCGAGGCGCTGGGCGTTCCCTCGCGCGCGGGGCCGAGCAAGGCCGATCCCCGCGAAGCGTGGCGGCTGTTTGCAAAGCACTTTTACCTCTTCCGGGGCACGCCGTCGTCCATGTGGCTCAACCACGTGTTCGCCACCGTCTTCGGCATCGACGTGGCGCTGAATGCGAAGACGGCGGACCACTATTACGACATCATCAACGCCGCGCTGGCGACGCCGGATTTTCGGCCGCGCGCCCTGTTTGACCGGTTCAACATCGAACTGCTCGCCACCACCGAGGGGCCGACCGATACGCTGGAGTACCACGAGACCATCCGGTCGAGCGGTTGGCAGGGGCGCGTCGTCACCGCCTACCGGCCCGATCCGGTGATCGACCCAGAGCACGAGCAGTTCCAGGGCGCGCTGGCCCGCTTCGCCGAGCTGACCGGCGAGGATGTGTACGACTGGAACGGCTACCTGCGCGCCCACCGCAAGCGGCGCACGGACTTCATCGCCGTGGGCGCCACCTCAACCGACCACGGCCACCCGACCGCTGCCACCGCCAACCTGTCCCCGGCGGAAGCGGAGGCGCTGTTCCGCAAGGTGACGGGCGGCGATTTCACCGCTGCGGAGGCCGAGCTGTTCCGCGCCCAGATGCTCACAGAAATGGCGCGGATGAGCATTGATGACGGGCTGGTGATGCAAATTCACCCCGGCTCCTTCCGCAACCACAACCAGTGGCTGTTCGAGGCTTACGGCCGCGACAAGGGCGCGGATATCCCGACGCGCACCGATTATGTCCGCGCGCTGAAACCGTTGCTCGATGCCTTCGGCAACGACACCCGCCTGTCGGTGATCGTGTTCACGCTGGATGAAACCAGCTACAGCCGCGAACTGGCCCCGCTCGCGGGTCACTATCCCATCCTCAAGCTGGGCCCGGCCTGGTGGTTCCATGACTCGCCGGAGGGGATGCGCCGCTTCCGCGAGCAGACCACCGAGACGGCGGGTTTCTACAACACCGTCGGCTTCAACGACGACACCCGCGCTTTTCTCTCGATCCCGGCCCGCCACGATGTGGCCCGTCGTATCGACTGCGCCTTCCTCGCCCGCCTCGTTGCCGAGCACCGGCTGGAGGAGGACGAGGCGGCGGAACTCGCGGTGGACCTCGCCTACAATCTCCCCAAACGGGCCTACAAGCTCGACGAAGGTCTCTGATCGGGCGGCAAGGTCCGGACGGCTGGCGCGGTGTCGATGGCGGCGATCATGCCATCGCCCAGCCACCGGCCGAGCCAGCCGCCCGCCAGGGCAAGGCCGTCCGTCTCGCCATGCCGCTCGACCACGAGGGCGCAGAGCGCGCCGAAGGTCATGCCGTTGGCCACATGCGCGAGCGCCGCGGCCTCGGCAGAGTCCAGCGTGCGGAAGCGGGGCGTAAAACCGTTGCGCCACACGGCGAGCATTGCCGGGCGCGGCAGCCGTGCGGCGGCCGGCGGCGTTGATCCCCCATTGATCGCGGACCAGATCGCGGCGGCGTTGGTGGTTGCTTGCTCTAGCTGGAAGGTGGGCACAAGCCGCAGCATGGCATTGTCCCAGTCGATGCCGCTCAGCGCCTCTGCGGAAACGGCAGTAGCATCGACTGCTACGAAAATTTCCGCAAGCGCCCGCTCCAGTCGGGCCAACTCAATCACCTCCACGTCGTTCGGGTAAATCCGTGCAAGCGTTTCAGGGAAATCCCGCGCATAGGCGTCGAGTGTCCAGCTGCCGGGCGGCACGTGGTCGATGTGGGTAGCGGCACTCGCCTCGAAGGCGGCGTCGCCGATCCAGGCGCGCACGGTCTGATAGGTCTCGGCAAGGCAGGCCATCAGCTGGCTGCGATAGGTGTTGAGATAAACGGAAAGCCCGTTCGGGCTGCCCAGCCGTGCGGCAGCATCGGCGGATTCTTCCCTAAGCCAGGCGCGAAAGTCGCGTTGCAGATCGCGCAGGCTCATGCCGCGCCCCGCTGGCTTTGTGCAGCGATGCCGCGGGCGATCTCCAGTTCCGCGAGCAGATCGGCAAGTGGCGGAATATCGTCGTCCCGCTCGATCATCGTCGCAACCGGGCCGACCCGCTTGAGCGCGGCGTCATAGAGCGACCACACCGGCGCAGGCACAGGCTTGTCGTGGGTATCGATCAGGAGGTCGCGGCCCTGGCTATGCCCGGCCAGATGGATCTGGCGCACGCGCTGGGCGGGCACGCCGGCGAGATAGGCGAGCGGATCAAACCCGTGGTTCGCGGCGCTGACGTAAATATTGTTCACATCGAGCAGCAGATCGCAGCCGGTGCGCGCGCAGATCGCGTCGAGAAATTCCCATTCCGTCATCGCGGCGTCGGCGAAGGCGATGTAGCTGGATGGATTTTCGAGCAGCAGCGTGCGCCCCAGCATGTCCTGCGCCATGGCGACGTTGGCGCAGACGACATCCAGCGCCTCCTCGGTATAGGGCAGGGGCAACAGATCGTGGGAGTTGAAGCCGTCGATCCGCGTCCAGCAGAGATGATCGGAGATAAACAATGGCTCGACCTCGTCGGCCAGCGTTTTCAGGCGGCGCAGATAATCGCGGTCGATGCCATCGGCGGAGCCCACCGACATGGAGACACCATGCAGCGCAACCGGGTATCGCCTGCGGATGCGACGCAGAATGTCGCGCGGGCGCCCACCCTCCACCATGAAATTCTCCGAGATCACCTCGACGAAATCGACCGGCACCTGATCTTCAAGAAAATCGGCATAGTGGGGCTTGCGTAGGCCAAGGCCGTGAAGCGGGGCTGCGATCATGACGGATATCCCGGATGGGCAAGGCCCGGCCGCCGGAGCGCAGCCGGGCCAGGAAACTTACTTCGGCGCGGTCAGGCTGCCGCCCTGCGCCTCGCAGGCGGCGGCGGTGAGCATCTTGAAGCCCTGCCCCTTGCAATCGTTCATGCCCTTGCAGTCATTATGGGCAGTCTTGCAGTCCGACTGGCCCTTGCAGGCGTTGATGCCATAGCAGTGAACGGTCTGAGCGCCTTCGGCATGCGCGGGCGCAACCGTGGCGGCGCCGGAAAGCGCAACAGCGGCGGCGGTTGCGGCAAGGCTGAGGCCGGAGGATAAGGTCATCATGGATGAAGCTCCTTCAAGAGATCTGCCGGATCGGCCTCTCTCTTACGAAGGGATGCGCTGTCCGGTTACACGCCTACCAGCGCAGCAGTTTCGGGCCCACGAGCGCGCCCAGGGCCGTCGTCAGCACGATGCCGAGGGTGTACCAGGTGAGCACGAACAGGGCCGAGGTTTCCGGGCAGTGCAGGCAATAGATCGCCGCAGCCAGGGCGCCGGCGGCCAGCCCCGCCGTTGCGCCCGCGGCCCGCAGCCGGGTGGGCGCTAGCCACCGGAACGACCAAAGCAGGCCGATAAAGATCGGCAGGGAAAGCCCCAGCACGGTCCATGAGCAAACCATCCAGCTGTGGCCCAGCCACATGTGCGGCCAGTGGCGCATGGGCGTCGCCGCCAACTCGGCGGCGCAGACGCCAACGAGCAGCAGCACAGGCGCCGCCGCCAGCCACAGCCAGCCGAACGATCCGTCGTCAGGCCGGGCGAGCCGCGCAACCCCGATCACGGCGGAAATCCCGAGCGCGATTGTGTAAATCCACTTCAGCCAGAAGGAGTAGCCCTGCATC
The DNA here is from genome assembly GCF_022569295.1 of Pedomonas mirosovicensis. Taxonomy (NCBI): domain Bacteria; kingdom Pseudomonadati; phylum Pseudomonadota; class Alphaproteobacteria; order Sphingomonadales; family Pedomonadaceae; genus Pedomonas; species Pedomonas mirosovicensis. The sequence continues at coordinate 494,476 of NZ_JAKFIA010000002.1, forward strand.
GCCAGATGCAGATCCGGGCGGATGCCCAGCAGAACAGCCACCAGCACGGTGGTAATCGCGCCTCCGCCCACAAGGCCAAGGGCAATACGCCGGCTGACTGCGTGGCGGCGCACGGCAGGGACGTCCCGCGTCAGCGATTGAATCAGCTGCTCCGTATCCATCCCGCGTTTTTTCATGGATTGCTCCTGATAAGCGCGGCAAGCGCCTTGAGCCCCCGATGAACCGAAACCTTCACGTCGGATTCGCCGATCTGGGCCCCGCTCGCGGCCTCGGCGACGCTCAGGCCATCGATATGCGTATCGCGTATCGCGCGCGCCTGCTTCGGTGACAGGCTGGCCAGCAGCCGGTCCACATCCAGTCGCGCGGAGGATGCCGCCTCGAAGCCCTCGGTAACCAGAATATCCTCCAGATTTTCAATCGGCACCAAAATCCGGCGTCGGCGGAGATGGTCGATCAGCCTGTAGCGTGCAATCGCATACAGCCACGCCGTGAACGGTCGCTCGCGGTCATAAGTGGCGCGCCGCGTATGGATGGCGATTAATGTCTCCTGCACCAGATCCTCGATATCATCCTCGCCTCCTCGCAGGCGGCGGCGATAGAAGGAGCGTAACAGCGGCACGAGGGCGCGCAGCAGGGCGGCCTGGGCTGCGGCATCGCCATCCAACCCGCCGATCATCCATGCCTGTAGCTGTTCCTCGCTTTCGCGCATTCGCTCTCCCGAACGGGGCTTACGCAATAGACAGGCAACCGGTTACACGCGCCGCGCATTGCCCCTCGAAAAAATGCGGCACGCCACTGTAACCGGCAAACGCTGCGCTGCGTAGGGCCAATCGTGACCCGACATGCCGTCTCCCAAGAAGGGGCACCATGCGCCAGCCGCCTGTTTTCAGTTCAGATGCATGGGAGACGAGAAAAGAGGATCTGCCTATGACCGCAACTCCCGCAGCCATTGCTGCCGCTCTCGCCCTCGCGCTTGCCGCGGGCGCCGCAGAAGCAGCTGAGAAAAACACCCAGCCGATGGAGAAATGCTATGGCATTGCGCTCGCCGGCCAAAACGATTGCAAGGCGGGTGCGGGCACGAGTTGCGCCGGTAGCTCGAAGGTGGATTACCAGGGCAACGCCTGGAAGCTCGTGAAGGCTGGCACCTGCGTCAAGATCAAGACGCCAAAGGGCAACGGCTCCCTCACGCCCAAGGCATAATCTGCGCCCGGCCCGCCCCTGCCGCCCTCCCTTGATGCAGGGAGGCGGGCCGGCGCTTTTTGCAGGAGAGGCGACCCATGCCCTCGCTGATTTCCCTGTACCGCCGCGCAGGCGCGTGGGCGGGTCGATTGATGCCGGATGCCCTGTTGCTGCTCATTGCCCGGCTGGGCATAGCCGCGATCTTCTTCCTGTCCGGCCGTACCAAGGTGGAAGGCGTGCTGACCATTACCGATTCCACCTACGCACTGTTCAGCAGTGAATATGCGCTTCCCTTCCTGGCGCCAGAAACTGCGGCTTATGTGACGACCTATTCCGAGCACTTGTTTCCCATCCTGCTGGCGCTCGGGCTGTTCACCCGGCCAGCGGCGGCAGCTCTTCTCGTCATGACGGCAGTGATCGAAATTTTCGTCTATCCCGATGCCTGGGCAACGCACCTCAGTTGGGCAGGGCTGCTGCTTCTCCTTATTGCCCGCGGTGGCGGGGCATGGTCGCTTGACCGGTTGCTGGATCGTTGAGCGCCCTTTGTCTGCTCAATCGTCTCCGCCGCTTGATCGTGCGTTGTGAACGCCGCCTCGATATTTACATGGCTCTCGCCACCTTTGGATGCACGCTTACCAGCCTCAACCAGATCAGAAAATCTGGTGGAATGTTCTAAAGCGTTTCCAGCAGCGCAATCAGCTCCTGCCGCATCCGGCGCAATTCTGTCCGGTGGATGGCGGACAGCGACGTGAGCAGCGCATTGGCCTGGTCCGTTAACGCCAGCACGACCTGCCGGCGATCCTGCGGCGCGGGTTGCCGGGCCACCAGACCGTGCTGCACCAGCCGATTGGCCAGGCCCGTCGCGCTGTGCGGGCGCAGCATCAGCCGCTCGGCGAGGGCACCGACCGTCAGCCCCTGATCTCCTGCCGCGCGGATGGCCAGCAGCGCCTGATGCTGCTGGGGCGTCAGGCCGGCATCCTCCGCCGCCTGTTCACTGAAGCAGAGAAACCGCCGCAGCGCATGGCGAAGATCAGCCAGGACCCGATAATCCGCATCCGTCAGGGGGCGGGCATCCTGTCTCTGTTCGCGCATTTTCTTCCTCTCCCCAACGGATCTCCAACGGAACGACGATTGATTTATATCGCATTACGATATATCTGCCCGGCGGACCCATCTCCAGCAGGAACCGGAAAACGTGACACGTCAGGCCCCCCAACCCCGCTCCGTTATGCCCAATGTCCGCCTTGCCGACCATAGCGCAGACCAGCGCATGATCCTGCTGGCCGCAATGGCGCTGGTGGTGGGCACAGGCGGTACCCTGGCCGCCTGGGTGCTCTTGAAGCTCATCGCGCTGGTCACCAATCTGGCCTGGCATGGGCGCTTTTCGGTTGCGGAGGCGGATCTGGCATCCCTGGCGGCAAGCCCCATGATTCTGGCGGTGCCGGTGATCGGCAGCCTGATTATCGGCCTGATGGCCCGGTTCGGTTCAGAGAAGATTCGCGGCCATGGTATTCCCGAGGCCATCGAGGCCATTCTCTATGGCCAGAGCCGCATCTCGCCGAAAGTCGCCCTGCTGAAGCCATTGTCCTCCGCCGTTTCCATCGGCAGCGGCGGGCCCTTCGGGGCCGAGGGGCCGATCATCATGACCGGGGGCGCGGTCGGCTCGCTGTTTGCCCAGTGCTTCCGCCTCAGCGCTGCCGAGCGCAAGACGCTGTTGGTGGCGGGCGCCGCCGCCGGCATGACGGCGATTTTCGGCACGCCGGTCGCCGCGGTTTTCCTGGCCGTCGAGGTGCTGCTGTTCGAGTGGAAGCCGCGCAGCCTGGTGCCGGTGATTACCGGCGCGCTTACTGCGATCGCCTGGCGGCCCAGCCTTATCGGCACCGGTGCGCTCTTTCCCTTCGCGGGCGACATTCCTGGGGACTGGTGGGTTTTGCCGCTGGCGGCTGGCATTGGCCTTGGCACCGGCCTTCTCGCCAGTGTCCTGTCGGCCAGCCTCTACCGCATCGAGGATCTGTTTCACCGCCTGCCTGTTCACTGGATGTGGTGGCCGGCGCTTGGCGCGATTGTGGTCGGCATTGGCGGCCTCATTGAGCCGCGCGTGCTCGGGGCCGGATATGGCAATATCCATGATCTGCTGGGTGGCGATATGGTCATGGCCGCCGTTCTCGTGCTGCTGGTCATCAAGGCCATCGTCTGGCTGGTGGCGCTCGGTTCAGGAACGTCCGGCGGCGTGCTCGCCCCGCTGCTCACGCTGGGCGGCGCGCTCGGCTGCCTGCTCGGCCATTGGCTGCCGGGAGAGACGGGCGTCTGGGCGCTGGCGGGTATGGCCGGCATCATGAGCGCCGGGATGCGTGCGCCGCTCACCGGCGCGATCTTCGCCGTCGAGCTGACGGCGCGGCTCGACGCCCTGCCCGTCGCCGTGGCGGCGGCCGGGGCCGGCTATGCCGTGGCCGTGCTGCTGTTGCGCCGCTCCATTCTCACCGAGAAGATCGCGCGGCGCGGCCGCCATATTCAGCAGGAATATGATGTCGATCCGCTGATGCTGACGCAGGTGGGGCAGATCATGACCCCGTCCCCCCAGACCTTGCCTGCCGATATGCCGGCCGTCGAGGCGGCGGACTTCTTTGCCCGCTCGGCCCGTCACCGCACCTATCCGGTGGTGGATGAAGCCGGTCGTCCGGTCGGGCTTGTCTCCCGCGCCGATGCCCTGCGCTGGCGGGTCAGCGACCTGCCGGAAGGGGCCATTCTTGGGGATCTGCTGTCCGACCGCTCCCTCGTGCTGGCACGGCCCGACATGCCCGCGGGCGTGGTCGCCGACCTGATGGTGACCGAAGACGCCGGGCGGGTGCCGGTCGTCGATCCGGTCAGCGGCAAGCTCGTCGGCATCCTCGCCCGCCGCGATCTGTTGCAGGCGCGCGCCGGACAGCAGCGCACCGAGCAGGAGCGCGAGCGCTTTCTCAGCGGCCTGTCGGCCTGAACGCGGGGGCGGGGCAGGCCTCAGCCGCAGCGGGCGCGCACGATCTTCTCTTCAGCGTCCAGCTCCAGGTTCAGCCGGTCCTGGCGGAAATCCATGGTGACGGCCTGCCCCGGCCGGATGATGCGGAGGGTGGTTGCGCCGCTCGCCTTGCGGGCGTTTTCGGCAAGGGCGTCCGAATAGGCTTGGCCCACGATGTCCTGCACCTTCTCCGCATCGCAGCTGCTGGACAGGGCTGGGGCGGTCGTAGCCTCGGGCGCTGCCGCGCCCGCGCCGGAGGTGTCGGCCGTCTGCGCCGCGCAGGCGCTCAGCAACACGGCCCCCAGCAGCATCGGGGCGCTCATCAGTCCAAACCGCTCCATCGTCATCCGCCTTTCTCCCTCAGGGTGTGAGTCAACGGTTAGGCATGGCGGATGACTGCGCCATGAACAAGAGTGGATTACCGCTTCAGGCAAGGGCAGCCCGCAGCGCCCGGATGCGGCGGGCGCGACGCTTGCGCGCCCAGAGAATGACGCCGGTGACGGAGAGGGTTGCCGTCAGCACGCCCGCGGCTGCTGCCAGAATTTTAGTGGGCAGGCCCGCAATGGTGCCGCTGTGCAGCGCCAACTGCATCCGCATGAAAATGTCGCCTGCCGTGCCGCCGGTCGCGGCGACCACATCAATGGTCTCACCCGTGCGGCTGTCCACGAACACCCACGACGCGCCGATGCCGGGGCCCGCCTCTGTCCCGAAGCCAACGCCGTAAACGCCCAGCTCCGCCGCGTTGTAGAGGCCGGAGGTGAGCTCATGGATACCGGCGGCGCGGGCCGCAAGCGTGGCGCGGGCTAAGGCCTCGTTGAAGCTGAGGCGAGCCTCGATGGGCTTTTCCGGCGGGGCCATGGGGCGTTGCAGATAGCGCGGCTCGCTGACGGGTGAGACGCTGTTCACCACCGGCTCGAACACCTCGTGCTCCAGGGTGAGGGCAACGCCGCTGACGGCCATGACGAACAGCACCGGCCACAGCCACAGGCCGCCCGCCCGGTGGATGTCGAGCGTGCGTCGTTCGGTCGAGGCGTTGGGCTTCAGTTGCCAGCTCTTGCCCCACTTCCGCCAGAACGGGCCGCCTTTGGGCAGGGTGAGGTAAAAGCCGAACAGGCTGTCGATCGCCCACAGAATGGCGACCGTTCCGAGGAGGAACGCGCCCAGCCGCCCCGGCAGGTAGAGGTTGCTGTGCAGCGTGTGGAGGAACGGGATGAGGTTCTCCCGCGCAAGGCTGGGTGCGCCATAGGTCCGCCGCCCCTGAATCTCGCCGGTTACCGGATTGATGAAGACCTGGTTGTATTCGGCCGGGTAAAGCGTGCCCGTTGCCGGGTTCACCTTCCACTCAACCCACACGTCGGCGGCGCGGCTGGGCTCGGATTCAAGCGGAATCCAGCGCGCCCGCACGCGCGGGTCGGCCGCCTCGATCCGGTCCGCCAGATCCTGTGGGGAGAGGGACGGCCCGGTTGCCTCGATCTGGAACAGCCGGGGGTTGAGCGCCGCGTCCAGCTCGGTCTGGAAGACGAGGAGGCTGCCGGTCAATCCGGCAAGCACCAGAAACAGCGCGATTGCGAGGCCGAAGTAGCGGTGCAGCCGCACCACGAGCCCGCGCAGCCCCGCGCCCGCCGCCGTACGGGCGGGAGCGGTGAGGGGGGCAGCAGGGCGCGCGGGGGCGTGCATCAGGGGGCCTAGAACTTGCGGGTCACAGTTGCGATCACCTGGCGGCTCTGGCCGAAGAAGCAGCCCACCGGACCGGTGCAGCGCCCGGCGTAGCGTTTGTCAAAGATGTTGCTGCCGTTGAGGGCGAAGCGCCAGTCGGCCGTGTCGTAGTGGATGATCGCATCGAACAGGGTGGTGGACGGCGTGTAGTAGACCGTCGGCGCGAAGGCGCTCGGCAGGCTGCCGGGGCTGTTGCTGAGGTAGCGGCCGCCAACACCAACGCCAAAGCCCGCCAGCGGGCCCTGCTGCAAGGTGTAGTCGACGAACAGCGACAGCTTGTGCTTGGGCTGGCCGACGAGGCGCGCACCGAGGTCCGGGCCGTTGCTCTCGGTCACTTCCGTATCGGCGTAGGTGTAGGAGCCGTTGATGCTGAGTTGATCGTGGATGCGAGCGACGGCTTCCAGCTCGAAGCCCTTCACCTCCACCTCGCCGGTCTGGACGCTGAAGTTCGCATTGTTGGGATCGGTCGTGACCACGTTGGTCTGCGTGATCTTGTAGACGGCGGCGGTGGCGAACAGCTTCACGCCGGGGCTGAGCGTGCGGCCGTCATACTTCACGCCCGCCTCCCACTGCTTGCCCTCGGAGGGGTCGAACGCCTGCCCGCTTGCATCGGCCCCCACCACCGGCTGGAAGGAGGTTGCGTAGCTCACATAGGGCGCGATGCCGGTGTCGAACAGGTAGGTGCCGCCCACCCGATAGGTGAACTTGTCGTCTTTGTCGGTCGGCGCATCCGGGGAGAGGTAATCGGTGCGGCGGCTCCAGTCCTGCCGGCCGGAAAGGGTGAGGATGAAGCCGCCAAGCTTCGCCTGATCCTGCACGTAAAGGCCGGTCTGCTTCAGCCGCTGATCGGTCCAGGGGGAGAGGGCCGGGGCTTCGACGGGTGCGGTGCCGTAAACCGGGTCGAACAGGTCGATCGGCGTGGTGGCGGCAAAGCCGAAGGCGGAGGCCTCGCGGTAATTGCGATAGTCCAGCCCCGCCAGCAGGCGGTGCTCGATCGGCCCGGTGCTGAACCGGCCGTCGAGGCGGCTGTCGATGGCGAACTGGTTCACATCATCCTTGAACGGATAGTCGGCGCGGGAGACCGTCCGGTTGTCCGCGGCGAGGCCCGTTGCGTAGATGGTTCGCATGTCCTCGTGATACTCGGTCCAGCGGGCGTTCTGGGTGAAGCTGAGCGCATCGCTGAAGCGGTGCACCAGTTCGTATCCGGCCGCAAACTGCTCGCGGCGATAGAAGTTGAGGTCCGGCTCGCCCAGGTTGGTGCCCCGGCTGATCCGGCCCAACGGATTGTCCTCCAGCACGCCGAGCACGGGCAGGAAGCCGTTGGGATCCCCTTCCGTGCGGTCGTACTGGTAGTAGCCAAGGCCGGTGAGGGTCGTGTCGGGGCCCAGCGCGATGCTGACGGCCGGGGCCGCATAGGCCCGCTCGGCGGTCACGAAGTCGGTCTGGCTGTCCCGGTCGCGGTAGAGGCCGGTCAGGCGGGCGGTGACGCCATCCGTCAGCGCACCGGTGATGGTGCCCGCCGCCTGCTTGTAATCATCGGTGCCGTATTTCACCGCCACCTCGCCGCCGAATTCGGCGGAGGGACGGCGGCTGGTCAGGTTGTAGATGCCGCCCGGCGGCGTGGTGCCGTAAAGCACGGAGGCCGGGCCCTTGAGAACGTCCACCGACTCGAAGCCGTAGAGGTCGACGCCCACGTTGGCGATGGTGGCGCTGACCGGGGCCTGCAGTCCATCGATGTACTGCACCGGAATGAACCCGCGCAGCGTCAGGAAATCAAACCGCAGGTCCGGGCCATAGTTCTCGCCGACGATACCTGCGGTGTAGCGCACCGCCTGCTGTACATCGATGAAGTTGAGGAGGTCGATCTGGTCCCGCGTCACCACCGAGACGGACTGCGGCGTCTCAATGAGCGGCGCGGTGGTCTTGGTGGCGGTCAAGCTGCCCGAGGGCACGTAGTTGGGAGCGGTGACCACCAGGTCTGGCATGGCTGCGTTCCGGGCCTCGGCGGCAATGGCCGGCGTACCGGCAAGGGCGGCAGCGCCGAGAATGGCAGCGCGCAGGGAAAGGCGGGCCAAGCCCGGATTGGATTCGATGAAGACAGAACGGCCCATGATACCCCCAGCGAGAAACCGCATGAACGATGTTCGCCGGGCGCGGCAGTATCCGCCGCCCAGCGGGATGTGCCTATACACTATTAAGAGTGAGTTGCAATAGCGTGTTATGTCACAATTTGCCGCGTTCCGCAGCATCGGGAGGATGTTCGCGGTGCGCGACGGCACGCTGTTGGGTCCCGTCCGCTGGGTTCGGTCATTTCCGCTATGGCTGGACAAGGCGCAGCCGCACGCCCTAGCCTGCATCCGCTTGTTATTCCACGAGGGGGCGTCACCATGAGATCCATCTGGCAGACCGGTATCGCGGCTGCGGCAGTGGCACTTCAGCTTCTATCGGCCATGCCGGCGGCCGCTTCCGTGAAAGGCTATCGGCAGGCCAATGAGCACGCCATTCTGACCGAGCTGGCCGGGCTGCTCGCCATTCCCAATGTGGCATCCGACCGCGAGAACATCCGCCGCAATGCCGATGCCCTGGTCGCTATGATGGAGAAGCGCGGGCTGAAGCCGCGTCTGTTGGAATCATCCGATGCAAAGGCTCCGCCGGTGGTCTATGGCGAGTGGCGGGTTGCCGGCGCCAAGCGCACCATCGTGCTTTATGCCCACTATGATGGCCAACCCACCGATGCAAGCCAGTGGACTGGCAGCCATCCCTGGAAGCCGGTGCTGCGCGACAAGCCCCTCTACGCCGGGGGCACGGTTATCCCCATGCCGCAACCTGGCGAAAAGATCGATCCGGAAAGCCGCCTCTATGCCCGGTCGGCGTCCGACGACAAGGCGGGCGTAATGGCCATCCTTGCCGCCATCGATGCGCTGAAGGCGGAAGGGCGCGCGCCTGCCGCCAATATCAAGATCGTCTTCGAGGGCGAGGAGGAAGCGGGATCGCCCCACCTTGCCGATATTCTCGGCCGCCACAAGGCGCTGCTGAAGTCCGACGGCTGGGTGATCTTCGATGGACCGGCGCACCAATCGGGACGCGTGCAGGTGGTATTCGGCGCGCGGGGCATCATCGGGGCGGATATCACCGTTTATGGCGCGAACCGTCCCCTGCACAGCGGGCATTATGGCAACTGGGCGCCCAACCCGGCCATGGAGCTGTCGCGCCTCTTGGCCAGCATGAAGGATGAGACCGGCCGCGTGCTCATCAAGGGTTTCTATGATGACGTGGAGCCGCTGGGCGAGGCCGAGCGCCGCGCCATTGCCGAGGCTCCGCAGGTCGACCGGGAACTGCAGGCCGCGCTGGGCTTCGGCCAGCCGGAAGGCGGCGGCCAGAGCCTGCTGGCCCTCATCAGTCAGCCATCGCTCAACATCGACGGGTCCAAAAGCGCCGAGGTGGGCGGGAAGGCCCGCAACATCATTCCCACCACCGCCACGGCGACGCTCGACATGCGGCTGGTGCGGGGCAACGACTATCGCCGCCAGTTCGACAAGCTGGTGGCCCATGTGCGCGCCCAGGGCTTCTACGTGACCGACCGCGAGCCGACGGCGGAGGAGCGCGCGCGATATCCGCGCGTTGCCCAGGTCGCCTTGCGTGACGGCTACAATGCGGAGCGCGCGGACATGGACGATCCCTTCGCCCGCGCGGTGACAGATGCGGTGCGCCACGCCGGCATCGGCCCCATCGTAAATCTGCCGTCAATGGGCGGCAGCCTGCCGCTGTACGTTATCCGCAATACCTTCGACGTGCCGTCGATCATGGTCGGCATCGCCAACCACGATAACAACCAGCATGCCGAGGATGAAAACCTGCGATTGCAGAACCTGTGGGATGGCATCGAGGCCGCCGCCGGCATCATGACCATGACATTCTGAGCAGGCGGCCAGCGGGCAGGCAGGCGCAGGCTTGATTGCGGCCCCTTACTCAACCTAGAGTTGATGAAGCCGGATGGGCGCATCCGCGGGGGGTGGACAACGGGAGCAGACGGCAGAGCAGGAGGGCAAGATGGCAAGAGGATTGCCGGTTTTCCGTTTTGCGGCCTGTATGTTTGCCATCACAGTTGCCGTTGCGGCACCCGCATTGGCGCTGGAAGAGCCATCCTCTATCAAGCCGGTGCCGACCACGCCAATGCCGGGCGAATTTACCTTCGCGGCGGTGGGCGACCTCATCTACTTGCGTCCGATGCTGGCGACCCTTGAGACGCAGTCGCCTGATATGATGAAGCTGCTGCGCGGCGCGGATGTGACGTTCGGCAACTTTGAGATGCAGGCCATAGACTTGGCCCACTTTCGTGGCGCACCCCAGGCGGAGTCGGGCGGCACGTGGCTGATCGCCGACCCGCGCGTCGTGGACGACGTGAAGGCAATGGGCTTTGACGTCCTCAGCCTCGCCAACAACCATACAACGGACTGGGGCGTCGAAGGGCTGGCCGAGACGGAGGCGCGTCTCAAGGCCGCCGGGCTTATCTCTGCGGGAACCGGCCGCACGCTGCAGGCGGCCCGCAGCCCGCGATATCACGACGGCAGCAAGGGGCGGGTGGCGCTGGTTGCCACCAGTTCCACTTTCACGCCCATGTCCCGCGCGGCCGATCCGATTGGCGAAATTCCCGGCCGGCCGGGGCTCAACCCGCTGCGCGTTGACCGCATTGCCTTGGTCAGCAAATCGCAGCTTGCGGTGCTGGGCGAACTGGCCGCCCAGGCCCCTGGCCGCAAAACGCAGCAGTCGGAAGGGACCGTTCGTCTGCTGGGCGCGAAATATCGGGCGATCGAGCCCTACTCCGGCAAAATCACGTTCAGCTACGAGATGGACGAGCAGGACCTTTCGGGCAATCTGCTTGCAGTGCGGCAAGGCAAGCAGAACAGTAATTTTATGGTCTTTGCCGTTCACAACCATGAGCCGGGCAACGACAGCGATGTGCCGGCGGATTTTGCCATCACGCTGGCCCGACGTGCGATTGACGAGGGCGCCGATGCCTATGTGGGGCATGGGCCGCACATTTTGCGCGGCATCGAAATTTATAAGGGCAAGCCGATTTTCTACTCCCTCGGCAACTTTGCCATGATGAACAATTCCCTCGATGCCCTGCCGAGGGACATGTACGAGCAATACGCCGTGGAACCGGGCTCCAGGACCGTGCCCGAGCTGTTGCAGGCCCGGGCAGAGAAAACCTTCGCTGACCCGAGGCTCTACGAGTCCGTTATTGCCGTCAGCCGCTACGTGGACGGCCGGGTGGCCGAGATCCGGCTTTATCCCATAGACCTCGGCGTCAACGTTCAGGGAGCCGGGCGCGGCGTGCCAAGACTGGCCGATCCTACTGTGGGCCGCCGCATTCTTGAGCGGCTGCAATCCCTCTCCAAGCCCTTCGGGACGGAGATCCTCCTGAAAGACGGCGTCGGGATCATTCGTATCCCATAGGCGCAACATCGGCTTCCGGTTCGCCGGGCGCCGCCTTGCGCTTATCGGCGCTGGCCACACGCAGAAACTGCCGAACCATCCGCGGGGAAAGCTCTTTACTGCCCTGCCGCGCAGCCGGGGCGTTATGGCCAGTGTCCCGGCGGGCTAGAGAGCGCCCTTATTTGCTCAAGGCCTTGCTCAAAACCTCGGTCAGCCGCTCCGATGTGTACGGTTTCTTGAGCAGCTCGAAGCCGAGATTGCCTTCTTCCACCAGAACCTGGCTGTAGCCGCTGGTGAGAACCACCGGAAGGTCCGGGTAGCGGCTTTGCAGCAGCTGGGCAAACTCAATGCCGTTCATGCCCGGCATGACAACATCTGAGAGCACGATATCAAATTGCTCCCGCTGCTGTTCCAAAAGTTCGAGCGCTGACTGCGGATCAAGCATCCACTCTGATCGATAGCCGAGATCGGTAAGGATGAGGCGCGCAAATTCGCCTACCTGAATATCATCTTCCACCAGCAGGACCCGGTACGGCCGCGCCAGCATTTGGTGTCGCCGGGGTGATTGGTCCGGAGCCTCAGCCTCATCGCGCTTTTCAATCCGCGGCAGGTAGACGGTAAACGTCGTGCCTTTCCCCGGCTCGCTCTCTACATCCAGCTCGCCGCCTGACTGTTTGGCGAAGCCGTACACTTGCGACAGTCCCAGCCCCGTGCCCTTGCCCACTTCCTTGGTGGTGAAGAAGGGCTCGAAAATCCGCCCCAGGTGTTCGGGCGCGATGCCGCAGCCGGTATCGGCGATGGACAGGGCGACGCACGGGCCCTCAAGAGGCGGGCAAAGGTTCGGGTTGGGCACCGATTGGCGGGGAGCAACGGTAATCGTGATCGTGCCTTCGCCGTTCATCGCATCGCGGGCGTTGGCGGCCATGTTGATGATTGCCGTCTCGAACTGGGTTGCATCCGCTTCCACATGGCAGTTGCCGGGCCCGGGATTCGTGATGACGGTCACGCGCTCCCCGACGGCGGAATGGAGCATCTCCGTAATCCGGCTCAGGCGTTCGCCGACTTCAAACACCTCGGGCCTCAGCGCCTGCCGCCGTGAGAAGGCCAGCAGCTGGCTGGTCAGTTTGGCGGCGCGATCGGCCGTCTCGGCGATGGCATCGATATAGCGCTTCCGCCTGTCTTCCGTTAGGTTCTGGCGTTGCAACAGGTCGGCGGAAGACCGGATGACGGTGAGCAGATTATTGAAATCGTGGGCAACGCCGCCGGTCAATTGGCCGATGGCCTCCAGCTTCTGGGACTGGCGGAGAGTTTCCTGCATTTGCGCCAGTTCGGCCTCGCGCGCCTTCTCGCCCGTGATGTCCCGCCCCACCGCATAAATCAGTCCCTCGCCAGGGCCGGCCGTCCAGGCGAACCAGCGCCACGTGCCGTCGGCCGCCCGCAACCGGACCTCCAGATCACTCTCTGGCCGGGTGATGGCGGCAATGGCCAGCAACTCGAGGGAGCGTCCCAGGTCATCTGGATGCACATAGGGTCGGAAGCTCCGGCCGACCATATCCTCCGGCTTGTATCCGAGCAGGCGGGTCACGGCGGGGTTGATGGCCCGAATAATGCCCTTTGGGGTGATGACCAGGAAAACATCCTGGCTCAGGCGCCACATGTTATCGAGCTCGGCAGTACGCTCCGATACGCGTTGTTCGAGTTCGCGATTGAGCTTCCGCAGGGCGGCTTCACTGCTACGCAGGGCCTCCTCGACGCGCCGGCGCTCGGCGAGTTCCCGCTGCGCCGCCTGGTAAAGCCGGGCATTGTCGAGCGCGACCGAGGCCTGGCTGGCGATGGCAACCATCAGCTGCTCGTGCTGCTCCGTGAAGCGCCCCGGCTCTGGATGGCCAAAGAACAGCCCGCCCAGCACCTCGCCCGAGCGCGAGATCACCGGCACCGCCAGATAGCTGCGGACCGGCAGATGCCCTTCCGGCATCCCCTGGTGCGGGGCGTTGCGGCCAAAGCGAGGATCGCGGGTAATGTCGTGAGAGCGCACCACGGCTTCACCGTTGAAGGTGGGGCTGAGCACGTGGGTGTTTCGCGGTATTCCCATCTCCTTGAAGGTTTCGGGATCCGCGCCTGACAACGTGAAGAGCATGCACTTGCTGCCCTTGTCGTCGAGAACATGATAGAAGAAGGCGCCGAGCTGGGCCCCGGTCAGTTCAACGCCGGCGTCGGTCACCATCTGGACCACGCGCTCAAGGTCAAGCTCCGCCGCCAGCGCCTTGCCGGTGCGGTTTACGGTCTCGAGGATGCGGCTCTGATCCTGCAGCTTGGCTTCGGCCTGCCGTTGCTGCGAGATGTCGCGCGTCACCGCAAGGTGCGCCACCGTGCCATCGGGCATCTGGAGCGGCACGGCATGGGTTTCCATGAACCGGCGGTTGCCGGTCAGGCTCAGGATTTCGAACTGCCAGCTAAGCCTTTCCCCGGCGATAACCCGGTTATGCTTGCGATGCCATTCCTCGCGCCATTCGGGGGCAATGGCATCCAGAATATCGGTGCCGCGCACGCTATCGAGGTCGGGCGCCTCCAGCATGGAAAGTCCGGCCGGGTTCATATGCAGCAGCCGGCCATCCGCGCTGACGAGCTTGATGCAGTCCGGCGTTGCCTCGGTGATGGCGTGCTGCCGGATCTCGCTGTTCAGAAGGGCCCTCTCCGCGCGCTTCCGGTCAGAGACGTCTATGGCCAGGACATACAGCCCCTCCACAGCCCCTTTTGCGTTGCGGCAGGGAAGATATTCAAGCTCCAGGTCCGAAGTCAGGCCACGGGCCGTGGGCGTGATGAGGGTAAACCGCTGATACTCGCCGCGCAGCGCCGCCTCGAGTTGCTCGCGCCTGGCCATGAAGTGCGGCGTGCCCAGCAGGTCCTCAACCGTTTGGCCGATGATTTTCTCCCTGGGCTGCCCAAACCAGCGCTCGTAGGTGGCGTTGATATAGCGATAGCGCAGGTCGGCATCGATGTAGGCGATCAGGAACGGAAGGGAATCGACAAGGTGGCGCAGGCGCCGGAACGTGATGGCTTCCGCAACGCCGGTGTTCGCATCCGCCATCGCGGCGGACTCGTGCCAGCCTTGCAGGGCGCTTGCCTGCGCGCCGCTCGATTGGGCGGCCTGTGCCGCCAGCAGCGCCCGCAACTGCGCGTTCTCGCGCTCAAGCGCCTTAATGCGCCGATCTGCGACTTCGGTCGCCAAGGAATCCGCGTCCCGGGTCATTGATTTGCCTGAGGCGCCACAGTCTGTTGTACATGCGTATTAAATTTGGCCTGCTTCTGAAAAGCTGCCAGCATCTTGGCATGCGCGCACACGATCTGCCGTAACACGCTCCCCCTCACTTTCCGAACACAACGCTAGGCTGTAAAGCAGCTTACAGGTAGGGCGGTTTGCGTCGATGGCTACCATCTTTGCAATAACCCGGATTGGTTGCGGTTGTGCATGGCGGGACGCTGGGGCCTTTGGCCGCGACCACGCAGCCGTGGTAGCCATTTGGCGTGCGGCGCGCTACGACAGCATCTCCGAAATAATGTGGCGGTGATGGACATGATGAACGAGCAGCTGGCGGTCGAGGCGATGGCGCAGGCACCGGTGGTTGCCATCTTGCGGGGCATCCGGCCCGATGAGGTGGTGGCGGTGGCTGATGCGCTGATCGAAGAAGGCGTCACCCTCATCGAAGTGCCGCTCAACTCGCCCGATCCGATTGACAGCATCGCGCGGCTGGCGCGGCATGCGGCCGGGCGGGCGCTCGTTGGGGCGGGTACGGTGCTGAACCCGGCGGACGTGGATCGTGTGGCCGATGCAGGCGGGCAAATCATCGTCACGCCCAACACCGATGCCGCCGTCATCCGGCGCGCGCTCGAGCGGGGGCTGGTGCCCATGCCGGGTTTCCTGACGCCCACCGAAGCCTTCGCCGCCGTGGCTGCCGGCGCAAAGTACATCAAGCTGTTTCCCGCTGGGCCGCTCGGCCTTGACTATTACAAGGCCATCAAGGCCGTGTTGCCGGCCTCGGCCCAGGTGCTGGCCGTAGGCGGCGTCGGCCCGGCCAACGCGCAGGAGTGGCTGGCGGCGGGCGCGGCCGGTCTCGGCATCGGCAGCGATATCTACCGCCCAGGTGACACGCCGGATATCGTGCGCGCCAAGGCCCGCGCCATCATGGCCGCCGTCCGCGGATAAACTTTCGCGTTTGGTTTTTGAGATTTTGCAGGGGAAGTTGCGCCCCCTGCAAGATACCCTTTTTGAACAAAAACCGGCGCTCAGGCGAGGGCGCGGTGCGCCGCCTGCAGCCCGGCGCGCACGGTCTCTGCACCCGAGAGGGGCTTGCTCTCCAGCCCGAAGGCGGCAAGCGCGCGGGCATAGAGCGTCGCCAGTTGCTCCGAGCAGATGATGCGAAGGGGCAGGCCCTTTCGCGTCAGATCCAGCGCGGCCGCGGCGCTGCGGACGTCCGCGCCGATCAGCAGGCCGCTGAGGTAGCTGCCCGCGTCCTCCCGCGGCAGGTTGCCGGCCACCTGGCGGGCGCGCACGGAAAAGACCAGGGATTCCAGGCCCGCCGCCGGATTGCTCCGCACGGCCTCCACGCCGGCGTCGAAGGCTGCGCCAGGGGAAACGGCGGCAGGCTTGCCGCCCAGCAATACCGTGTGGCGGGCGATGGCATCGTAGAGTTCGCCGGTCAGCGCCGTGTGGAAGCTGGTGACGACGCCGTTCTCGACCAAGGCCCACTTGTTGTGGGTGCCGGGCAGCGCAGCAACGAAGCTGCGTTCGCCGCCGATCGCGGCTGCGCCAAAGATCTGGGTTTCCTCTCCGCGCATCACATCGGGCAGGCCGAAGCTGTTGCGGGCGCGCAGGCCAGGCAGGATAGCAATGGCGCGTCCCTGGGCGGTGAACCGCAGCGCCTGCCCGCCCATGGCCTCAAGCGGGCAGGGGCAGTCCTGATACCCTGCATCGGCCCAGCCGATGGTCGAGCCCACCATGCCGCACAGAACGGCGGGCAGGGCGGCATCCCACCCCTCCACGGCCGCAAGGAAGGCCGCCTCGACCGCCGCTTTGCCGTCCAGCTGGCTGACGCCGGGGGCCTCGCGGGACTCAAGAATGTCTCCATCCTCGGCGCAAAGCCACAACCGGGCGTGAGTGGTGCCCCAGTCACCGGCGATGAAGGCGGGTGTATTCATGACCGTTTTCCGTTCCAAATCAGGCCGCTCTTTCGGCAGCGCGCCCTGAATTGCAATGATTTGGCGGTCCTGCCAAGCGCAAAGCGGGCTCCGCCCGCGCAAAGGCCGCTTCAGCCCCGCAGGCGAATGACGCGCTTCGGGGCGTTTTCCTCAGCGCTGATAGCGCTGTTTTCTGGCTGGAGGGAGGGAGTCAGCTGCTGTGCGGCCACAATCAGCCCCTTGGGATCGAACGGCTTGCCGACCACCGCCACGTGGCTGAAGTCGCGGGGCAGATGCTCCCGCCCATAGCCGCTGACAAACAGGAAGGGCACATGCCGGCGGGTCAACTCCGAGGCAATTTCATCGACCGCCTGGCCATGCAGGTTGGCATCGAGCAGAGCGCCATCGGGCGCGGCGGTTTCGATAAGCCTGATGGCCTGTTCGGCCGTGCCGGCGGTGCCCACGACTCTGGCGCCCGCGTCCTCCAGCAGAGCCGTCAATTCCAGCGCCACGAGCGGCTCATCCTCGATCACGATGAAGCGTTTGCCGGCAATGCCGCTCGGCTCGCCCGCCGCATCGCCCGGCAGGGCAAACCCCTCATCCCCCGTCCCGGCAGGAGAGGGCTGCGTTCCGGCGGGCTGGTCGGGTTGCAGGGCAAGCGGCACCGTGAAGAGCCACTGGGCGCCATCCGCTCCATAGGTCGCCTTGGCCTGCCCGCCCATGGCCCTCAGGCTCCGCTCGATCAGCGATGTGCCAAAGCCGTGCCGCGTAGGCGGCTTGACGGTCGGGCCACCGGATTCCACCCAGCTCATGCGAATGGAACCGGTCTCAAGCGTCCAGGTCAGGTCGACCCGGCCGTGCGGGGTGGAGAAGGCCCCGTATTTGTGGGCGTTCGTGGTCAGTTCATGCAGCACCAGGGCCAGATGCAGGGCCATTTCTGGTTCGAAATCCACGTCGGGGCCGATAGCTGCCAGGCGGGTCTCGTCAATGAGGCCGAGCCGTACCTGGTTCTGTATCAGCTCCGCCAGTTTTGCGCCCCGCCAGATGGCGCTGCTGAGCAGGGAGTGAGCGCGCGCCAGCGCCTGGATGCGGCCGATGAAGGCCGTGGCGAAGGCCTCGGGGCTTTCCGCGTGGCGCAGGGTTTGCGTCGCGATGGCCTGCACGGAGGCGAGAGTGTTCTTCACCCGGTGGTTCAGTTCGCCGATCAGCAGCCGTTGGGTCTCTTCCGCCCGCGCGCGCTCGGTCACATCAAGGATCTGCCAGTTGACGGAGGTGAGGCGGCCCAGGCCGTCGCGCAATGCCGAGCCGTACCATTCGCAGTCGATGATGGAGCCGTCCTTGCGGTAGGCACGGGAGATCTGCTTGGTGCGCGATTGCGTGCCCGCGCGCATTTCGGCGGCGAGTGCGGCGAACGCCTCGGCGCTGTCCTCGTGCACCCAGCGCAGCTCGCCCATGGGCCTGCCGATCACTTCCGATGCTCCCCACCCGAACAGGCGCTCCGCGCTGTCGGACCATGACACCAGGCGGAAATCCTGGTCGCACTCGACGATGGCGAGGGGAGAATTGTCGCTGTGCGCCTGAAGCCGGGCCAGCACCGTTGAGAGGGTCTGGGCGGTAACGCGCAGTTCGTCGCGCTGGCGCGCCAGTTCCTGCCGCTGGCGGCTGAGTTCGAAGAAGATGTTGGCCTTGCTCTTCAGGATTTGCGGGTCGAGCGGCTTCAGCAGGTAATCGACCGCGCCGGTCTCGTAGCCCCGGAACCGGCGGCGTTCATCGGTGGCGACGGCCGTCAGGAAAATAATCGGAATATTCCGGGTGCGCTCCGTGCCGCGCATCAGCTCGGCCAGCTCGAAGCCATCCATGCCCGGCATCTGCACATCCAGGAGCGCCAGCGAGACGTCGTGAACCAGCAGCAACTCCAGCGCCTCGTGTCCCGACCGGGCCTTCAGCAGCTCGAGCCCTTCGCGTTTGAGAAGAGCCTCCAGCGCCAGCAGGTTCTCCTCAACGTCATCCACCAAGATAAATTTGACCACGTCATGCGAAGTCAAGGCTGAACTCCTTGCGAGCAGGGTGTGGCATTGCGCGTCGATAGATGCGCTCCGTGCGGGCGAAATCGCTGAAACTGTCGGCATGGCGGGAGAAGCGCAGGCTCTCCTTTGAGCCAAGACCGAGGAAGCCACCATGCACCAGGGATTCCCCAAACAGGGCAAGGGCGCGATCCTGCAAATCGCGATCGAAGTAAATCAGGACGTTACGGCAGGAAACAAGCTGTACTTCCGCAAATACCGCATCCGATACCAGGCTGTGTTCGGCAAAGACGGCACGCGAGCGCAGGGTCTTGTCAAATGCGGCCGCGCCGTATGCGGCAGTATAGTAGTCCGAAAGCGAGGATTTTCCCCCTGAGTGACGATGATTTTCGGTGAACTGGGGAATCCGGTCCAGGTCATAGATGCCCGCCTCCGCCTTCTTGAGGGCGGCGGGGCTGATGTCTGTCGCATAGAAGATGGTGCGATCCTCCAGCCCCTCTTCCCGGAAGAGAATGGCGAGCGAATAGAATTCCTCGCCGTTCGCGCACCCGGCAATCCACACCTTGAGCGAGGGGAAGGTCCGCAGGTGCGGAACCACCTTTTCGCGCAGGGCGCGGTAGTAGGACGGGTCGCGGAACATGTCGCTGACCTGGATGGTGAGAAAACCCAGCAGCTCGGAGAAGATCTCAGGATTATGCAGCAGCTTGCCCTGCAGCTGCGAGAGGCTGTCGCATCCGAAACGATATTGCGCCCTGCCCAAACGCCGCCGAAGCGAGGCGCGGGAGTAGCCGCGAAAATCATACCGGTGCCGCCGCCAGATCGCCTCGAGCAGCAGGTCCAGCTCGATATCGTCAACCGCGTCCGGATCACGCCTCATGGTCACCGCGGCATCCATACCCGAACGAGGGACAGCAGCTTGTCCACGTCCAGCGGCTTGGCCAGGTAATCGTTCGCGCCGGCCGCCAGGCACTGCTCCTGATCGTGCGCCATGGCCTTGGCGGTGAGGGCGATGATGGGCAGGGTCTTCCACTCCGGTCGCCGCCGGATCTCGCGCATGGCGGTAAGGCCGTCCATCTCCGGCATCATTACGTCCATCAGCACCAGATCGACCGGCCGCGCGTCCGGCTGGGAGGTTTCTTCCAGCGCGCGCAGCGCCTCGATGCCGTTGCGCGCGATGCGGACGCTCGCGCCGTGCGGCTCAAAAATGCTGGTGAGCGCATAGACATTACGAATGTCATCCTCGACCACGAGGATATGCCGGCCTTCGAGCGCGGAATCGCGGCTGAGGGATTTGGTCAGCATGTTCCGCTGCAATTCGGGCAACTCCGAGACCACCTGGTGCAGGAACAGGGTCACTTCGTCCAGCAGCCGCTCGGGCGAGCGAGCGCCCTTGATGATGATGGACTTTGAATATTTCCGCAGCCGCAGCTCCTCGTCCGCCGACAGCTCCTTACCGGTGTAGACGATGACCGGCGGGAAGCTCACCGCCTCATCGAGGCTGAGTTTTTCGAGCAGGTCGAGGCCCGACATATCCGGCAGGTTGAGGTCCAGCACCATGCAATCGAAAATACCGGCGGAGAGCTTGCCCAGGCACTCGGCGGCGGTGCGGGCGTTGACGGTCTCCACGTCGCGGGTGGCGAGCAGCAGCCTCAGGCTCTCCAGCTGGTTGGCGTCGTCCTCCACGATGAGCACGCGGCGCATCCGCTGGGCCAGCTGCGCCTCCAGCCCTTCCAGCACCCGCACCAGTTCCTCGCGCTTCACCGGCTTCAGCATGTAGCCCGCCGCGCCGTAGGAGAGGGCCAGGTGGGCATAGTCGCTCACCGAGACGATGTGCACCGGAATATGGCGGGTCCGCACGTCCCGCTTGATCCGGTCCAGCACGGAAAGGCCAGTGTGGTCCGGCAGCCCGATATCGAGAATGACGGCCTGCGGCAGGTATTGCCGCGCCATCACCACGCCCTCGTCCGCCGTTTCGGCGACAAGGCAGGCGAAGCCGACTTCGTGCGCCAGGTCGTAGAGAATGCGGGCAAACGCCGGGTCATCCTCGACCACCAGGATGATCCGGCTGTCGCCGGTCAGGCGTTCCCGATCATCCTCAAAGGCGCGCGGCCGTTCCTCGTCCCCCTTGGTGACCGACCGCGGCGCCGGCGGCTGGGCGGGCCGCGCCGCCTGGGCTTTCGGGGGCGTCAGGGGCAGGCTCCGCGCCGTCGGCGTCTGGGCCATCTGCGGCATCGGCGCGGCCTGGGCTGCCGCAGCATAGTTCTCGGGCAGGATCAGGCTGAAGGCGCTTCCCTCGCCAGGGCGGCTCTCAACGGTAATTTCACCGCCCAGCAGCCGCGCCAGTTCACGGGAGATGGACAGGCCCAGCCCCGTGCCGCCGTATTTCCGGCTGATGGTGCCATCGGCCTGGCGGAAGGCATCGAAAATCACCTCCTGCTGTTCGGCCGGAATGCCGATGCCGGTGTCGCGCACCGTGAAGGCAAGCCGCCCGTCGGCGGTCCGCCCGGCCATCAGCGTCACCTCGCCCTTTTCGGTGAATTTCACGGCGTTGGAGAGGAAGTTGCGGAGCACCTGCTCCACGCGCTGCGGGTCGGTTTCAATCTCCTTGGGCAGCTCCGGCAGCAGCTCGGTCCGCAGGTTCAGCCCCTTCTCGGTGGCACTGGCCTCGAAGGCGGTCTGCAACTTGCTCAGGATAGGCGCGATCCGCACCCGGCGCAGGTTCAGCTCCAGGTGGCCGGCTTCGATTTTAGAGATGTCCAGCACATCGTTGATGAGCACCAGGAGGTCATTGCCGGAGATCTCGATGGTCTCGGCATATTTCACCTGGTCAGGCGTCAGGTTGCCATCGCGGTTGTCGGCGAGCAGCCGCGCCATGATGAGCAGCGAGTTGAGCGGCGTCCGCAACTCGTGCGACATGTTGGCGAGGAATTCGGACTTGTACTGGCTGGCCCGCTCCAGTTCGCTTGCCTGCTCCTCGAGGGTCGCCTGCGCCCGGCTAAGCTCGTCCCGCTGCGCCTCCAGCGCCTGGGCCTGCTCCTCCAGCTGCGCGTTGGTCTCCTCCAGCTCGGATTGCTGCACTTCCAGCCGCGACTGGGAGTCCTGCAGGGCGCGGGTCTGCGCTTCCAACTCCTCGTTGGCCGCCCTTAGTTCTTCGCTCTGTTGCTGCAGCTCCTCGGCCTGCTGCTGGGTTTCCTCCAGCAATTCCTGCAGGCGGGCGCGATACTCGGCCGAGCGAATGGCAACGCCAATCACCTCCGAAACCCGATTGAGCAGTTCGGTGCAGACCGGGTCCACCGCGCCGGGCAGGCCCAGTTCCATGACAGCGTTGACCATGCCATCCGCCCTGGCGACGGCGATCACGAGGCTGCGCGGCTTGCCTCGCCCCAATGCTGAGCCGAAATAGAGATAATTGTCTGGCACGGGGGCGAGCGTGAAGCCGCGCTTGTCCTTGACCGCCTGCCCCAGCAATCCGTCGGACAGGTGGAAGCGCTCCGGCACCGGTGCATCGGCCGGGGTGCCGTAGGTGGCGATCCGGTGGAAGCCGTCGCCGTTGCGGGTGAAGATCGCGCCGGCCTGCGCCCCCATGTGTTCCGACAGGAAGCCGAGAATGTTCTCGCCCAGTTGGTCGAGCCGCTGCTCGCCGCCAAGGCGCAGCGCAAGGTTTACCTGCCCAGCCTGCAGCCATTCCTCCCGGCGGATGGCCAGCCGGTTGCGGATGAACAGATAGCCGATGCCGGCGATGATCCAGGCCGTCAGGCCGCCGAGAATCCGGTTGATCTGGGCAATGTCCGGATCCACCCCGGACGGGGCGAAGAAATAGCCCGCCACCATCAGAACCGTGGCCAGGGCTGCCGTCATCACCGGCGTCAGCGGGCGCGTGGTCAGATAGGAGAGGACTACGGGGAACAGGTAGATGACCCATACCGCCGTCCCCAAGGGCAGCAACAGATCGGCCCCGAAGGGAACGGCGATGAGAATTGCCAGAATACCGTAGAGCAGCGGGTCTAGTCGTCGGTCGATGGCCAGCGTGGTCACGGAAGCCCCAGTCCTCATGTACAATTCAGGGGTTTCCTTATTCCAAAGACGGTTCGCAAATGCAACCAGTTGGCAGAGTATCCGAGGTAGATGCCAGAGTAATCAGGGTGAAATTATTAATAATAAAGTCAGAGACAGCGCGCTTAGTGCGAACATGGTCAAAGTCAAGTCTATGGCGCGCATTGTTCTGGCAAGGTGGAATTTGTCCAGTAGTTTGGCGTGAGCGCTGGTCATTCGGCATGGCGTGCGGATTGCTCGCGCCCTTGCATCTTTCTATCAGCAACATTTGGTTGTCTTGGGCCGGCGATGCCGCGCGCCGGCAGCCAGGGGAGGGGCGCCGATAATCCTTGAAATGCGCGCCCAAGGCCGCCATGTAGCGCAGCGGTGCCGGGGCCGTCCGCAAGACGGCTGCCGGCCCGATACGGACAGGCCCACGGTTTCTCCGTAGGTGAGACAGGATCACAACATGCGTAGTTCAGTTCCCCGCGGCGCGCGCCCCGGGCTCATCATGCTCGCCCTGGCGGCGGGCGCCTTTGCCATTGGCACCACCGAATTCGCAGCCATGGGGCTACTGCCTTTCTTCGCCCGAGATCTCGGCATCGATGAGCCGACGGCAGGCCATGCCATCAGCGCCTATGCCCTTGGCGTGGTGGTGGGCGCGCCCATCATCGCCGTGCTTTCCGCGCGGATCGCCCGGCGCACGCTGCTCATTGGTCTGATGACCATGTTCGCGCTCGGCAATGCGTTGAGCGCCGTCTCCCAATCCTACCACGAGATGATCCTGTTCCGTTTCTTAAGCGGCCTTCCCCATGGCGCCTACTTCGGCATCGCGGCGCTGGTCATCGCCTCGCTCGTGGAACCGGGGCGGCGCACCAGGGCCATCTCCCGCATGTTCCTCGGGCTCACCATCGCCACCATCATCGGCGTACCGCTGTCCAGCTGGTTCGCCCAGGCGGTCGGCTGGCGCTGGAGCTTCGTCATCGTGGCGGCCCTTGGTTTGCTCACGGCCACCCTGGTTGCCCTCTGGGCTCCTGCCGACAAGCCTGACAGCGCTGCCAGTCCCTTGCGTGAACTGGGGGCTCTGGCGCGCGGCCAAGTGTGGCTGACGCTGGTAACGGCCGCCATCGGCTTCGGCGGCCTGTTCGCAGTCTATACCTACCTCTCCGTCACCCTGGTGGAGGTGACCGGCGTCACGCCCGCCTTCGTGCCGGTGGTGCTGGCGGTGTTCGGTATCGGCATGACCGTGGGCAACCTGGTTGTGCCGCCCTTTGCCGACCGGGCGCTCATGCCCACGGCCGCCGGCCTGCTGATCTTCAGCGCGGCGTCCATGGCCCTGTTCCCGCTTGCGGCGCACAATCCCTGGGCCGTGATGGCGAACGTGTTCGTGATCGGCTGGGGCGGCTCGCTTGGCAGCCTTTTGCAGACCCGGCTGATGGAAGTGGCGGAGGACGCCCAGTCACTGGCCGCCGCGCTGAACCATTCGGCCTTCAACGTCGCCAACGCGCTTGGGCCATGGCTGGCGGGCCTTGCCATCTCGGCAGGCTTTGGGTGGACTTCCATCGGCTGGGTAGGCTGCGCCCTGTCGCTCGGCGGCCTGCCGACCCTGGTGCTGTCGGTCATGCTGGAGCGCAAGCGGCGCCTGCGGTACGCGGCCGCAAGCTGAGGTCAGCGCCGCTGTAACTCCTCCAGCACCTCCTTGAGAACGAGCGCGTGGTTGTGGTCGCGATCCTTGGCCGAATAGAGCAGGGTCAGCGGGCCATCGCCGCCGCGCTCCAAAAGCTGGCGCAACTCATCCTCGCGGAGGCGGAGTTCATCCCGGTAGCGGGCGGGAAAATCGGGCCATCGGCCGGGGTCGGCATGCAGCCACTGCCGCAACTCGGTCGAAGGGGCGATGGACTTGGCCCAGTGGTCGATGGCGGCCTCTTGCTTTTTCAGCCCGCGCGGCCACAGGCGATCGATGAGGATGCGGCAGCCGTCGTCCGGCGTGGCGGGATCGTAGATGCGCTTCGTCCGGATGGAGGTCATTGTCGTTTTCCGCGCAGATGCTCCTACCGGTCAATCTAGGGCAGGATGGTCCTGGCATAAAGGGCCCCCCGCCCGCCGGCTTTCAGTGTCCAACATCTGTTGGACGCGTTGCCCAGCACCGTTATACCTGAGGCTTGGCCGGTCTTGGAGTGCGGGGGTGTTGCATGGATAATCTGGCGCATACGCTTGTGGGCGCGGCGCTCGGTCAGGCGGGTCTTAAGAAGAAAACCGGCCTTGGCATGGCGACGCTGATGATCGCCGCCAACCTGCCGGATATCGATGTGATCGGCCTCGCCTTTGGCGAGAACCTCGCCTGGCGGCGCGGATGGACCCACGGCCCGCTCGCCCTTGCCCTGTTTCCGCTCCTGCTCGCCTGGGCCATGGTGGCGTTCGACCGCTGGCAGGCCCGGCGCGGCAAGCGCCCGGAGGCCCGCCTGCCGGTGCGCTTCAAGTGGGTGCTGGCACTGGCTTATATCGGCGCGCTCAGCCACCCGCTGCTCGATTTTCTCAACACCTACGGCATCCGTTGTCTCATGCCCTTCTCCGATCGCTGGTTCTATGGCGATGCGCTGTTCATCATCGACATCTGGCTGTGGGGCGCGCTGGGGCTGGGCTTCTGGCTGTCCCGCCGGCGGGAACGGGCAGACGCCCTGAGGGCCGGCACCCCTGCGCTTGCCGCGCTCGTTCTGGTTGCCGCCTATGCCGGGGCCATGGGCGCGGCGAGCCTTGCGGCCGAGCGCTTCGTCGCCCGCGATGTGGCGGCCCGCGGCCTCGGCACGCCGGAGGTGGTGGTCGCCAGCCCGGTGCCCGTCGACCCCTTCCGCCGCCGCATCGTGTTCAAGCTGGGGGAGGCCTACGGGTTCGGCGATCTGCGCTGGTCGCCCGCCATGCGCTTCGCGCCGGAGCCCGGCCTTGTGTCCACCAACATGAGCCACCCGGCCATCCCGCTCGCCATGCGGCAAAAGCCGGTCAGGGACTTTCTTTATTGGTCGCGCCTGCCCTTTGCCGTCGTGCGGCAAACGCCTGAAGGCGCGCAGGTCGTCATCGGCGATGCGCGCTACAACCGCCGGGCCGACGACGGGCCGTTCACGGTTCGCGCGCTTGTTCCCGGCTCAGCGACAGCGCCTTCGCCAGCGCCAGCAGGCCAATCCCTAGCATCACGGCCAGGGTGACGGCGTAAAAGACCGCGCTTTCCTTCGGCGGGCCGAACAGCAGGTGGTCGAGCGTCGGCACCAGAAGGGAGAGCATCAGCCCCGCATAAAGTCCCCACGCCGCGACCAGCAACGCGGTGCCGCGCCGCCCGGCAAAAAGGGCGGCGGCCAGCATGGCGATCGCAACGAGGATCTCGTCGAACGCCAGCGGCAGGAAGCGCGGGTTGCCCCACCAGCGCGCGATCTCGCCAAGGCCGATCAGCAGCGCGAAGAGGACAGTCAAGAGGCGTAGCGTCTTCATGCCGCCGGTTTCGGCCGGGGCGGCCCTTCAAGTCAAGCAGGAAGGGCCGCCCCGGATAAGGCGCCGCGCCGGTCTCAGCCGAACAGCGCGTCGATGGCATGCTGAGGCTGGGTGAACCACTCCGCGCCGTTCTCGGTCACGTAGAAGTGGTCCTCCAGGCGGATGCCGAACTTGTCGGGAACGACGATCATCGGCTCGTTGGAGAAGCACATGCCGGGCGCGAGCGGGGTCTTGTCGCCGCGCACCAGATAGGCCGGTTCGTGGATCGAAAGGCCGATGCCGTGGCCGGTGCGGTGCGGCAGGCCCGGCAGCCGGTAGTCGGGGCCAAGGCCCGCCTTTTCCAGCACGGCGCGGGCGGCGTAGTCCACCACCTCGCAGGGCACGCCCGGCTTCACCGCGTCGAACGCGGCCTGCTGGGCGGCCTTTTCCAGCTCCCACATGGCGCGCTGCTCGGCATTGGCTTGCCCGAACACATAGGTGCGGGTGATGTCGCTGTGGTAGCCCTCGATGGTGCAGCCGGTGTCGATCAGCACCACGTCGCCCTCGTGCAGGTACGACTCGCCCGGCAGGCCGTGCGGGAAGGCGGTGGAACGGCCGAACTGCACGATGCAGAAGCTGTAGCCCGAAGCGCCCATGGCGCGGTGCGCCTCATCGATGAAGCGGCGTACCTCGGTTGCCGTGATGCCCTCGCGCAGGATGCTGGCGGCGCGTTTATGCACTTCCAGCGTCATCGCCTTGGCCTGCTTCATCAGGGCGAGTTCGGCGGGCGATTTCTGCATCCGGCAGCCGTCGATGATGGCGGAGCCCTCCACCACGTCGAGGCTCGGCGCGGCCTTGCGGATGCGATCGACGAACATCAGGGCCATGGCGGGGTCAAGCGCCAGCGTCTGGGTGCCCAGCTCGCGCAGAGCATTGGCGACCAGTTCGCTCGGGCTTTCATGCTCTTCCCACAGGCGGATGTCGGCGTCGATGACGAGTTCGGCCTGAAGGCTGCCCAGCTCGAAATTCGGGCAGATGACGATGGGCTTGCCGCTTGCCGGCAGCAGCATCGCGACCAGACGTTCGGTTGCGCCCCAGGTGACGCCCGCGAAGTAGCGCAGGCTGGTGCCGGCGTTCACCAGCAGGGCATCGACGCCGTTCTCGCGCATGAGGCGGCGAGCCTTCTCGATGCGGCCCAGGCGCTCATCGACGGTGATGGCCGGGGCCCGATTCTGCCACGGGGTGAGGCTTGCCAGTTCGGCTGCGGCGTTGGAGCCGCCAATTCCGCGCGTCATGATGTCACTTTCTGAAACGCTCGAGTGAGAAGGGTGCGATATTAATCACCGGAGTCTCGCCCGTGACAAGAGCCCCGATCGCCTCGCCGGTGACGGCGGCCAGCGTCAGCCCCAGGTGCTGGTGGCCGAAGGCGTAGTAGAGCCCCGGCACATCCTCGGCGCGGCCGATGGCGGGCAGGTAGTCCGGCAGGGTCGGGCGCGCGCCCATCCACTGGCTCACCGGCTCGCCGAACGACAGGCCGAGCGCCTTGACGTGCGACTTCAGCCGCGCCCACTTGCGCGGGTCGGCCGGGCTCTCCAGCCGTCCGAACTCCACGAAGCTCGCCGCGCGCAGGCCGGAGCGGAAGCGGGTGACGATCATCGAGCGATCCTCGAACACCACCGGCGGCATGCCCTCGGGCCAGCTCGTGTTGCTGGTTTGGATATGATAGCCGCGCTCGGCGATGATCGGCACCTTGTAGCCGAGCGGCCGCAAGAGGTCGCCCGAGGAAACGCCGGCGGCCACCACCACCGTATCGGCTTCCAGCAGTTCGCCGTCGCTCATTACCACGGAAAGGGAGGCGCCCATCCGGTGCAGGGACTGAACGCTGCCCCGCAGCCGCTGTCCGCCCAGTTCCTCGAAACGCCGCTCAAGCGTCTCCGCCAGCTGGCCGAGATCCAGGATCTGCCCGCTGCCAAGGAAGCGGATCGCGCCGGCGGGGCGCTTGCCGGTCAGCGCGGCAATCGCCTCAAGCTCCGCCTCCGTCGCGTCGCGGACCGTCGCCGTGCCCGTATCCGCGCTGGTCCAGGAGGCGCGGCCCTTGGCGGCGCTCGCCTCGGTTTCCCACACGATGTAGTGGCCGTCCTCGACGAAGAGGTCGGACGCGCCGGCGGAGGCCAGCAGGCGCTGCCAGGCGGGAACGGCCTCGGCCAACGTCGCCTTCAGCGCCGCCTTGCCGATGGCGAATCGCTTTGGCAAGCTGGCTGCCAGCAGTCGCAGGGAGAAGGGCAGCCAGGCCCCGATGTCCCTGAGCGGCAGGCCAAGCGCGCCGCCCCGCCAGAACAGACGGCGCGGAAAGCTCTTGATCGTGGCGGCGGAGGCCAGCGGCTCCGTCTGCTCCACGGCAATGTGCCCGGCATTGCCCCACGACGCGGGCCGAGGCTCTTGGGTGGGGTCAACAAGACATGTCTTGAAACCCTGCGCCTGAAGGTTGATAGCGCAAGCTAAGCCAACAAGCCCGCCGCCGACGACGATGGCTGTTTCCGAACTGTGAAATTTCGTCATTGTCATGGCGCATCGTATACCGTATATTTTTATGGCGTTCAATGGAGGTGACGCAGGGTCGAAAGCGCAGAAATGCGGGGTTCTCACCCCGTCGCCACGATCCGGTTCGCCGCCGACGATTCTGTCGACATCGCTATCACGCAGGCGTTCCTTGCGCGACTGGTGGAAAGAGATGGCGATGGTTAAAAAATATGCAGCAACCCGGCCGATGCGCTCGGCCAAATAAAGGCTGAAACGTATGCGTCATACGTTCTTCTGTATTGATGGTCATACCGCTGGGAACCCGGTTCGCCTCGTGGCGGGCGGTGCCCCCCTGCTCAAGGGCTCGACGATGGCGGAGCGGCGGCAGGATTTCCTCGCCCGCTTCGATTGGATTCGCACCGGTCTGTGCTTCGAGCCGCGCGGTCATGATATGATGTCCGGCGGTTTCCTGTATCCGCCGACCCGTGAGGATACGGACTGCGGCATTCTCTTCATCGAGACCAGCGGCAGCCTGCCCATGTGCGGTCACGGCACCATCGGCATGGTGACCTTCGGTCTCGAGAACGGCCTCATCACGCCGCGCGAACCCGGCAAGCTGCGCGTCGAGGTGCCGGCCGGCATCATTGATATCGATTACAAGGCCGAGGGCCAGAAGGTGACGTCGGTCAAGATCCGCAACGTCCCGGCCTATCTTGCCAAGCAGGGCATCGAGATCGAGGTGCCGGGCTTTGGTCCGCTCTCCATCGACGTATCCTACGGCGGCAACTACTACGCCATCATCGAGCCGCAGGGCGCCTACACCGGGCTCGATGACCTGGGCGCATCGCGCATCGTCGAGCTGAGCCGCGTCATCCGCCAGATGGTGCGTGACGTCTACGAGCCGGTTCATCCGGTGGAGCCGACCATTCGCGGCGTCAGCCACGTTCTGTGGGCCGACAAGCCCAAGAGCGCGGATGCGGACGGCCGCAACGCCGTGTTCTACGGCGAGCGCGCCATTGACCGCAGCCCCTGCGGCACCGGCACGTCGGCGCGTCTGGCGCACCTGCATGCCACCGGCCGGCTGAAGGTTGGCGATGCCTTCGTGCACGAGAGCTACATCTGCAGCCGCTTCATCGGCCGGATCGAGGGCGAGACCAAGCTGGGCGACCAGCCCGCCATCATTCCCTCCATCGAAGGCTCTGCCATCTCGACGGGCTTCAACACCATCTGGATCGACCGGGCGGACAAGTTCTGGGCCGGCTTCTCGGTGGTCTGAGGAAGTCGATGCCCCATAGGATCAGCCTCTCCTCATCTATCGGCGCGGCCTCTGGGCGGCGCGATGCAGTCCGGGCGGATGCGCCGCGCGGACAAGGGGGAGAGGCGGATCGACAGTTCGCGGCCCGTGGCGTCTTCGCCCGGGCCGCTGCTCTTGCCCGAACCGGGCGCGCCCTTCAGGCTCAAGGGGACAGACTTGGCCTGGCTCGCAGCGCGCGCACGGCGGGCAGGAGCCTGCGTTTCCGACCGCTGCCTCCCACAAGGGCATCCAGCCGGCGCGCGAAGCTCCGGGCCATCATGGCCGCGTTGCCGGCAGCCAAGAATGAACTTTGCGTAGTATTTGGCGGAACCGGCTCTTCAAGCTATGGTCGCGCTGTGCAGGAACGGCTAGTCCGTACATTCTGTGCAATAATCATATCCAGCTATCAGGAACCGGTATTACGCCTATGAGCAGCCTTATCGTACGGAATCTTTCAGATCAGCTTGTGGAGCTGGTGCGCGATCGTATCCTGTCCGGCCAGGTTCCGGCGGATAAGGCGATCCGGCAGGATGCCCTGGCGGCCGAACTGGGCGTCAGCAAGATTCCGCTGCGCGAGGCCCTGGCCCGGCTGGAACAGGAAGGCTTGCTGCGTTCCCAGGCCAACCGGGGATTTTTCGTCCGGCCGCTGAGCACGGCGGAGGCTGAGGAAGTTTATGCGCTGCGTCTCAAGCTGGAGCCGGATGCGGTGGCGCAGGCGTCCGTCCATGCCTCCGAGGCCGAGCGGCGGTTCGCCGTCGAGACGCTGGAGACGCTCGACCGGGTGACCGACGCGCACGGCTCGGGCGTCGGCGCGTTCAACCGGGCGTTCCATCTGGCGCTCATCCGGCCTTCGGGGCTGACGGTTACCACCAATTTTCTGGAGCGGCTTCACATCCTGTCGGATCGCTACGTCCGTAAGCATCTGGAGCCGCTGGGCCGCGATGAGCGGGCCAACGAAGAGCACGCCAAGTTGCTGGAGACCTGGCTCTCCCGGGACAGCGGGGCTGTCGCCGAATTGATGCGGCAGCACATCAGCGAGACTCTGGAGGATCTGCGAAAGCAGCTTCCTGCGGAAGCGTAAGTTGCCGGAGCCATCCGGCAGCCCAATACAAGATAAGGGGACCAAGGACTGTGGGACGTAAACTGTGGGGGCCGCTCAAGCCGCTCGACCCTGTTGGGGCGCTTGGGCAGGGGCATACGCTTAAAAAACCCTGAGCTGGCCGCACCTGATTGCGTTGGGCATTGGGGCAATTGTTGGTACGGGAATTTACACGCTGACCGGCGTCGGCGCGGACCGGGCGGGTCCTGCCGTGCTGCTGGCCTTTGCCATTGCGGGCGCGGTGTGCGCCTGCGCGGCGCTGGCCTATGCGGAAATGGCGACGCTGATTCCAACGGCGGGCAGCGCCTATACCTATACCTACTCCGTCATCGGCGAAGGCGTGGCCTGGGTCGTGGGCTGGAGCCTTATCCTTGAATATTCGCTAGCATGCAGCACGGTGGCGGTGGGCTGGGCGGCTTACCTCGTCGGCTGGCTCCAGAGCGTTGGCGTCGAGCTGCCGCACTTCCTGTTGGCAGGGCCCCATGCCGGGGGCCTCATCAACCTGCCGGCGGTTCTTGTGGCCCTTTCCATCGCCGGCCTTCTGATGGCGGGCACGCGCGAAAGCGCCACGTTCAACATCATCCTGGTCATCATCAAGATCAGTGCGCTGGCCGCGTTCGTGTTCATGGCCCTGCCTGCCTTCAACGGCGAGAACATGACGCCGTTCATGCCCTACGGCTTCGGCAGCGAGGCCGATGCGGGCGGCACCACCCGCGGCGTCATGGCGGCGGCAGCCATCGTGTTCTTCGCCTTCTACGGCTTCGATGCCGTGGCGACCTCCGCCGAGGAAGCCAAGAACCCGGGCCGGGACCTGACCATCGGCATCGTCGGCTCGATGGCCGCCTGCGTCATCATCTACATGCTCGTGGCCCTGTCGGCCATCGGCGCCGTCCACTACACCGAGGTGGCCAAGTCGTCCGAGCCGCTGGCGTTCGTGCTCCGCTCGCTCGACCATCCATTCGCCGCCTGGGCGGTTGGAATGGCCGCGCTCGTCGCGCTGCCGTCGGTTATCCTCGTCATGATGTATGGCCAGAGCCGCATCTTCTTCGTGATGGCGCGCGACGGCCTCCTGCCGCGCAAGCTCAGCGAAGTGTCGCCGCGCACCGGCTCGCCGCTGCTCATCACCGGCATCACCGGTGTGTTCGTGGCGGCCGTGGCCGGCTTCTTCCGGCTTGATGAAATCGCTGAACTCGCCAACGCCGGCACGCTGATCGCCTTCATTGCCGTGGCGGCCAGCATGATGGTCCTGCGCGCCAAGCGCCCGGACCTGAAGCGCGTGTTCAGCTGCCCGCAGCCCTATGTGGTCGGCACGCTGGCCATTGTCGGCTGCCTCTACCTGCTGTTCAGCCTGCCGGACAAGACGCTGGTGCGCTTCTTCGCCTGGAACGTGCTCGGCGTGATTGTCTACATTCTCTATGGCCGGCGCCGCAGCGTCGTCTCGCAGGCAAAGCCGGCGGAGACGGTTCAGTAAGCGAACCCGATACTGCGAAACAAAAAGGGGCGGTCACTTCGGTGGCCGCCTTTTTTGTGTGTGGTTGATTTTTCTTCGCAGAAGGCCCCTCTCTTTGATGCGCCTTCGCGCACGGGCGCCCCTCTGCACTCCCGTTCTTTCTTCCGGCCGCGCCCTTCATCGGCTGTGGGGGCAACTGAATTCAGACTGCACGCCGGTTTGACCGGGTGCGCCCCTTAAAAAAACGAAGGGGGGTCTTAAGGGGGCAGACCCCCTTGGCTGGCCCTTTTCAAAATCAAAAAAAAGCGGCCACCGAAGTGGCCGCCCGTTTGTGCATGTTGCAAGGTGGCGATGGTCAGCGGGTGGTATCCACCGCCTCGATCACCATTGGCCCCGGCGGGATGTGCCGTTCCGCCTTTTCCTTGGCCACCATCTCCCGGATCTCGGCGCGGAGCTTGCGGGCATCGTAGATGATGCCGTCCTTCACCGTGTAGGAAATGCCGCCGACCCGTTCGACCTTGCCGGTCTTGTCGTTGAGCTTGAGCGTGCCGGTGCCGAACAGCAGCTTCAGGTTGGCGAGCGGGTTGCCCTTCACGATCACGAGGTCGGCCTTGCGCCCGGCGCGGATGGTGCCGATGTCATTTTCATGGCCGAGCACCTTGGCGCCCACCTGGGTGGCGGCGTGGATCACCTCCAGCGGGCTGAACCCGGCTTCACGCAGCAACTCCAGTTCCTGGGTGTAGCCGAAGCCATAGAGGTTGTAGATGTAGCCGCTGTCGCTGCCGACGCTGACAAGGCCGCCGCGGTTCTTGTACTCGTTCACGAACTTCATCCAGAGACGGTAGTTTTCCTTCCACGCCATCTCCTTCTCGGTCGTCCAGTCGAACCAGTAGGAGCCGTGGTTCACCCGGCTCGGGCGATACCAGTCCCACAGGCTCGGCATCGTATATTCATCGTGCCAGGCGGCACGGCTCATCCGCATGAAGTCGCGGC
This sequence comes from Pedomonas mirosovicensis, assembly GCF_022569295.1. Lineage (NCBI taxonomy): Bacteria > Pseudomonadati > Pseudomonadota > Alphaproteobacteria > Sphingomonadales > Pedomonadaceae > Pedomonas > Pedomonas mirosovicensis. The sequence continues at coordinate 527,851 of NZ_JAKFIA010000002.1, forward strand.
TGGTGAGATAAGCGGTGAAGGTGGGGCTGAGGGCGAAGTTGCGCTTCAGGAGCGTGTCCATCACCTCGTTCCAGCGCTTGGTGCCGGGCCTGGCGGTCTGCTTCCACAGGCGCCCGGCCTCGGCAAAGCGCATCTCCTCGTCGTTGTTCACAAAGTCGACCGGGAAGTCCTGAATGGTGCGGTCAGTGAACATGGCCTCGGGCAGGCCGTACCAGTGCTCCATGGAATCAAGGCCGTGGGCCGAGGTTTCCAGCACGTTGGCGTAGGAGACCATCTGCTGGGAATGGTGCATGGTGGTCTTGAGGCCAACCTTTTCCGCCTCGTCGAGGGCGGCGTACAGCACGTCCTCGGCGACGCCGCCGATGAACTTGATGCCGTCCGCGCCCCGGCGCTTGGCCTCGCGCACGGCAAGGCGCGCGGTTTCGGGATCGTTGACCGGCTTGTCGAGGATCTTGTGGAAGAAGGGATAGACATCGAGGCGCGGGGCCACGATCTCGTTGCGTGCGCTGCGCTGCTTGATGTCCACCAGCCACTCGATGGGCCGGCTGCTGCCCAGTTCGCGCGCGGAGGTGATGCCGCTGGCCAGCCACAGTTTCAAAATGTAATCGGACGGCACGTGCTGCCCGTCCGCAAGACTGTGCAGGTGAACGTGGGTGTCGACGAACCCCGGCAGCACATAGTAGCCGGTCAGGTCCATCTCATAGTCGCCCTTGGGCGCGCGAAGGGACTCATCGATCGCGCCAGGCGCGCCGATCGTGCGGATTTCCGCAATCCTGTCGCCGGAAATGACGATATCGACCGGCCCCTGGGCCGGCGCGCCGGTGCCATCCACGTAGGTGACGTTCCGCAGCACGATCCGCTTGTAAGGACCGACGCCCTGGCTGCGTTGCGGAATGGGATCGGCAACCGAGCCGGTTGCTGGCTGGGCGGCCAGCGCCGTGGCCGGCATCATTGCCGCCACGCCGAGGCCGAGCAGCGACCCGAGCAGTGTTTTGCTAAGCAGTTTCATTTCCGGTTTTCTCCCCCGAAAAAAATGCGCCGCTGAGCGGGTGCTCAGCGGCGCAGGTTGGAAACGAATTTTTATGACCCTTTTTCTTAGAACCGCGCCCGGGCGCCGACGAAGAACCGGCGGCCGATCACGTCATAGAGCGACGGGTCGGTGTTGGCGTCGCCGGCAAGGGCCGTGCCCATGATCGGCGGCTTGTTGTTGAACAGGTTGTCGATACCGCCGTACAGCTGCAGGCCGTCGGTGACGTCGTAGGACACCGAGGTATCGAAGTACCACTGGGCCGAGGTCTTCTCGACCGGCGAGGTCACGCCTTCATACAGCTTCAGACCGCCGATCATCCGACCCTGGAGGCGCCAGTTGAGCGGGCCCGAGGTGTAGGTGGCGCCCAGCAGCAGCTTGAAGTCCGGAACGGCGAAGATGCCGATGCCGGTGCAGCCGCCGCCCATCTTGCCGGCGCAGTCCACAGCTTCCTGGCCAGCCAGGACCTGGGTCGAGCGCTCGAACAGCCAGCTGGCAACCGCCTGCAGCGACACGGAGGCGAGGTCATCGCCCAGCGCCAGCGCTTCCGGCAGATCGAAGCGGTAGTCGGTCTGGACGTCCAGACCCTCGACCTTCAGCGAACCGATGTTCTTCAGCTGCGTCGACACATAGTCCAGCTGGCCGCTGGCCAGGCGGTGGATCGACTTGCAGGTCTCGGAGTTCGGATCGAGCGTCGAGAAGCAGTCAGCCAGCGTCTGGTTGCCGTTGATGCTCGTGATGGCGTCGTCCACCTTCACCTTGAAGTAATCGATGGTGAAGTTGAGGCCCGGAACCACCGGCGGAGAAATCACAGCGCCGACCGTGATGGTCTTGGACTTCTCTTCCTTCAGGTTCGGGTTGCCGCCGCCCTCGACGGTGTAGCCGAGAGTCGCCTGGGTGAAGCTGTCAAGGTCAGCCGCCGGGACGCCCTGGGCAACGCACATCTGCTGCTGCGCGGCCGTCGGGTTCTGGTCCGCAGCGCACGGATCGCTGCCCGAGTTGAAGCCGCGGCTGATCGAGGAGTACAGCTCGTTCAGGGTTGGGGCGCGGATGGCGCTGTTGTAGGCCGTCCGCAGACGGATCCAGTCAACCGGCGCATACTCGCCGCCAACCTTCCAGGTGAAGACGCTGCCGACCGACGAGTAGTCGCCGTAGCGGGCCGCGGCTTCGATCGCCAGCGTGTCGGCGAAGGGCATGGCGTCCAGCAGCGGAATCCGCATTTCGCCGAACACTTCCTTCAGGTCGACATCGCCGCCCATCGGACGCAGGGAGACCGGACCGTACTCGTTGCCCAGGTCCATGGCGCTCGGGCTGAAGTCGTACTTGTCCTTGCGGTACTCGACGCCCAGTGCCACGGCCAGCGGACCAGCCGGCAGCTCGATCGGCGCGCCGCTGATGGAGGCGCCGGCCACCTGACGCTCGAACACCTCGGTGTGGGCGCGGGTCGGGGTCAGGTAAGCGCCGGCTTCCTCGCTGATGGAGCCGAGGCCGAAGATGTTCACCGGCACGCAGCCCAGGGTGTTCACCCGGCACACCACGTTGCCGTTGGCATCCACGATCGAGTCGAGGCCGAGGCTCAGACGGGTCTGAGAGATCTGGCCCTCGATGCGGGTGTCGGTGCGGTTGCGCTGGTACTGGTAGAAAGCGTCCCAGTTCCAGTCGGTGCTGCCCACCGAGAAGTCGCCGCGCAGGCCGCCCGTCAGGTTGAAGGACGTGCGCTCGTAGGAGTAGTAGCGCGTGCCCAGCTCGTCGGCGCGACGGCCGGCGCCCTCGATCGCGGCGGTGCCGTCACCGTCCGGATCAAAGATCGCGGCGTTGTCGACGAAGAACTGACGCAGCGAAGCCGGCAGGCTGGCGCTGGTGGCGTAGTTCGGCAGCAAGAGGGTGGAGGAGGCCGCACCCGGCGTCAGCGGGGTGAAGCTGTCCGGAGCCTGCTGGTAGGAGTTCGTCGTGTTGACGAAGTACAGCTCGGCATAGGCCTGGATGTGGTCCGTGAGGTCGTACTTGCCGAGCGCCGAAACCTGGGTCCGCTCCATCGGACGCTGCAGGTAGTTGTCGGACGCATAGTTATAGGCGTCCTGCGGCTGGCAGTACGGCATCACTGCGGCGTTCTCGCCGAAGCGGATACCGGTGATGGAGGTGCACTCGCCGTTCGGGGTCAGATCGACGCCGACCAGGCTGTCGCGCTGGGATTCGCTCAGCGGAATGCGGGTGCCGGGAATGCTGCCCGAACCGCCCGGCATCAGCTGGCCGTTGACCGTGTCCAGCGGAACGCGGGAGAAATCGCGGGCCGCCTGCATCACCTCGTCGCGCTTGGTGTAGGAGGCGGAGACCACCACGTTGCCGCGGTCATCGGCGAAGTTCGAGCCGAAGGTCACGTCGAACTTGTGGGCAGCGCCGTCGCCCTCGAAGGTTTCGCCGTACTGGTAGCTGGTCTCGAGGCCCTCGAAATCGTCCTTCAGGACGAAGTTGATGGCGCCGGCAATGGCGTCGGAACCATAGACCGCGGACGCGCCGCCGGTGATGATGTCAACGCGCTCGACCAGGGCGTCGGGGATCGTCGCCAGGTCGACCGAGCCATCGGAGTTGGCCGGCATGAAGCGGCGGCCGTTGACCAGCACGAGGGTACGGGTCGCGCCAAGGCCGCGCAGGTTCGCGGTCAGAACGCCCGCGTCGCCGCCGTTGTTGACGCTGGAGGTGTTGCCCGCCGCCAGCTGGGGAAACTCGTTCATCGTGTTTTCGATGGTGACGTTGCCGGACATGGCAATGTCATCAGCGCCGACCACCGTCAGGGGGCTCGGGGCGGTCAGGTCGGTCCGCACCAGGCGCGAACCGGTCACAACGATGGCTTCCATCTCGGTCGTTGCGTCCTGCGCCATGGCCGAGGCCGAGGCGAGCATCGCAGCGCCGCACAGCAGCGTCGACGCCAGAAGGCGCGTCCGCTGTTGCGTCCGTTTCTCGTCAGAAACTTTATGCATTTACTTCTCCCTTGGGTACGCAACCGAATACTTTCGGCTCAACGTCATTCCGCGCCTGTATCAGGAAACGCGCTGGGGAGAGATGACGCCGCCGCGCAGAGACTGCATCGGCTTCGCCAGCTCTGGCTGGTATCACCATGTTCGGATTGAAAAAATGGAAGTAATCCGCCCCCACGAATAACGTATACTGGATACCGTATTCATTGAGGGTTCAGAGTCAAGGCGCGGTTATAGCAGCTATGCGCCTGGAGTGTGGGTGTGGCAATTCAGTAACAGGGACGTCACGACCCCGCCGCGCCAGCCATGCCTGGCCATAATCGGCCCCTGCTTGCCTGTCACGCAAGAAAAAAGGGCGGGCCTCGGGCCCGCCCTTCGTACGCCTTACTCTACTCGCACATTACTTGGCCGCGAGCATCCGCACGCCGTAGACCGGGCCGCCGCGGTTGAGGCCCTTCTCGGGCTCGAACCGCACCAGCACGCTGGTCTTGCCGCGGGTCAGCTCCTCGGGGATCGGATAGTCGGCGGTGAAGAAGTCGCCGGGGTGCTCGCCGTTCAGCTTCACCGTGGCGATGCGCTGGCCGTCCACCAGGATGTGGAAGTGCTTGCCCCGCTCCTCGCCCCAGTAGGTGTTCTGCAGCACCATCTGGCCCGAGCGCACCTTCATGCGGAACTGCACGAAGCCCTCCGCGCGCACGTCGCGCCCGTGGCGGCCGCGATAGGTGCCGGGGTAGCTGTTCTTCGCCTCCAGCTGGTGGTCGCGCTCGGGCTGCATCTCGCCCAGGTGCATGATGTCGACCGAACGGGCCTCCAGCTCGCGCTGGCGTTCCTGCTCGGCGGCGAAGGCCACCTGCGCCTCCTTCCATCCGGCATCCGTGAAGCGGCGGAAGTAGACCGCCGTGCGCCGGTCCCACTGGCTGTAGAAGGGGCTGAACTCCAGGTCCTGCGGCCGGCCGACGCCCTGGCTGCGGAAGCGCTTCTCCTCGACCGACACCGGCACGAAACCGGTCAGCAGGTCGTTGGACACCAGCGCCGGATCCGGCCCCTTGTAGGGTTCGGCGGGCGAGCCGACGTCGGCCGCCAGCACCACCGGGCCGTGGAGGAGGGCGATGACGTCCGGATCATCGACCGTCGATTCCGTCCGCAGCGCCATGGGCAGGGTGAGGCTGATGCGGTCGCCCTTGGTCCACTTGCGGCGCAGGACGACGTAGCCATCCTTCGCGTTGAAGGGCTGGTCCGCGCCGTTGATGGCGACCTTCGCGCCCTGGCACCAGCCGGGGATACGCAGGGCGACGGCGAAGCTCTGCGGCGTCTCGATGTCCGTCAGCGTCAGCGTCACGTCCTCGTTGTAGGGGTAGCGGGTATCGAGCCGCAGCTTGGCATTGCGCTCCTTCCACTCCACCTGCGAGGGGATGAACAGGTTGACGATCAGCGTGTCGCCGCCCTGCCAGTAGATGCTCTCGCCATGCTTGGAGTGAGTTTCCATGCCCGTGCCGACACAGCACCAGAAATCGTCGAAGTCCGACGACCAGTTGCGGTGCGTGCCCGACATCAGCGGCACCATGTAGGCGAAGTGGCCGGTCTTCGGGTTCTGGTGGGCGAGCATGTGGTTGATGTGCGCCCGCTCGTAGTAGTCGAACAGGTTTGCGCTCGGCGACCAGCTGTAGAGATGCCGGGTCAGCTTCAGCATGTTGTAGGTGTTGCAGCTCTCGCAGGTCTGCTCGGTGATGTGCTTGGAGACCGTGCGCGGTGCGGGGAAGTACTCGCGGTCGGCGTTGCCGCCGATCACGTAGGAGTAGTCCCGCGTCACCGTCTCCCAGAAGAACTCGGCCGCCGTGCGGTCGCCGGCAACGCCCGCCAGTTCATAGATGCGCGCGAGGCCGATGATCTTCGGGATCTGGGTGTTGGCGTGAATCCACGGCAGCGAATCCTGCCGCTGGCTCAGCGGATCGAGCACCTTGCGGTGGCGCAGGCGCTGGGCCAGCTTCATCCAGCGCGGGTCCTTGGTGCGGGCGTACAGCTCGGCGAAGCTTTCGTTGATGCCGCCGTGCTCGCAGTCCAGCACCTTCTGCACCTGCTCCTCGTTGAGCGGGGCGAACACCTTCTCGATGTAGCCGCTGAGCTTGACGGCGATGGGCAGGGCCTGGGTGTTGCCGCAGTAGGTTTCAGCGTCGAACAGGCCGGCGTACAGCTTGTGCCAGGTGTAGAAGGGCACCCAGCAGCCGTTGAGGTCGAACCCGGCGGAGCGGATGTCCCCAGCCATGATCTCGGGGAACAGGGCCTTGCCGTCCTCCACGATGTCGCCGCGCTTGCGGGTGAAGCCCGCCACGTAGCCGTCGCCATGGGCGGCCTGCGCCTCGGCCAGCTCGCTGACGATATAGTCCACCCGGCGCTTGCATTCCGCGTCGCCGGTCTGGGCGTACATCAGCGACAGGGCGGTCAGGTAGTGGCCCAGCGTGTGGCCGGCGATGGTGTCGCTCTCCCAGCCGCCGTAAACCTCGCCCTTCGGCTTCAGGCCGGCGCTGGTGCGGAAATTGTGCAGCAGCCGGTCCGGCTCCAGCCGGTGGAGGTAGGCGCGATTCGCCTCGACCGCCTCAAGGAACGGCGAGGGCAGCAGACGCACCGAAGACAACGGCAGGGCCGTGGCGCGATCAGGCAGGCCAGCGGCGCGCTTGGTGGCGCAGGCGGCGGACGGCAGCATCGCCGCCACGGCAGCGCCCGCCAGCAGCGTCCGTCGGTTGATGGTGAACTGGCTCAACATTGGTAATTCCCTCCCCCTTGGGTAGCGGCGGCCTGCCTGACCCGCGCGGTGCGTATCCCTCAGGCGCATCATTGCTTAAATCGTATACAAAATACGGTACGCAGGAATGCGGGTCTGTCAAGGTGGGTTATTTGCATCACGCAGCTTAGCTGTATAGACAGGAAGGGGGAGTCGGCTGTCGTGTCCCGCCGAGTATCGATTGCTGCAAGCATTCATTTCCTTGCATCTGTGGGATTGACAGCGGGGCTGTTTCCGTATCGTATTCTGTATACGATACATCGCCATATCGCTTACCGGGAGGCGGCGATGAAGAATCAGGGGGTCCCGGACAGGAGAACTTAAAGTATGCGAACTGCTTCCCTTATCCTCCGCGCACTGCTCGCCTCCGCGGCGATTAGCGCTGTTCCCGCCGTTGCCGTGAGCATTCCGGCCGTTGCCGTGAGCATTCCGGCCGCAGCCGCCGCCGAGGCGCCCGCAGCCGGCGCCCAGGCCGAAACCGCCGCCGGTGCGCGCCTGCGGAGCATCTACGAGGCCGAGTGGCAGTGGCGCCAGCAGGAGTTCTCCCGGACGCCGGAAGGCCGCGCCCACCTGCCGCACGAGGATGCGGCCAGCCAGCAGCGCCGCCTCGCCTACTGGGACAAGGTGCTGGCCGAGCTGGACAAGATTCCGGTCGATCAGCTGAGCGAGGAAGAGCGGATCAACTACGACGTGTTCCGCGAAATGGTGTGGGGCGATGCGGTCGACCTGCGCTACAAGCTTTATGAAGCGCCGTTCAATGCGGACACCTTCTTCTGGACCAGCCTGGGCACCCGCAAGCCGCTGCTGTCGGCGGAGGAGTATCGCAACTACCTCAGCCGTCTGCGTGAAATTCCGCGCTACTTCGACGAGAACATAACCAACATGCGGGCCGGTCTTGCCCGCGGCTTCACCGTGCCGCGCGTTGCCATCGAAGGCCGCGACAAGACCATGGAGCCGTATCTGCGGGCCGGCGAGGACAATCCGCTGTTCGAGCCGTTCACCAAGATTCCGGACAATATCCCCGCCGCCGAGCGCGAAAAGATCCGCGCCGAAGGCCTGAAGGTCATCCACGACGTGGTGGCGCCGGCTTACGAAAAGCTGCACACCATGTTCGTCAAGGAGTACATGCCCAAGGCCCGCAAGACCATCGCGGCCCACGATCTGCCGAACGGCGATGCCTACTACCAGGACATGGTGCGTAAGTTCACCACGCTGGATATCACGCCGAAGGAAATCCACGAGATCGGCCTGAAGGAAGTGGCGCGCATCACCGCCGCCATGGAGAAGACCAAGGAAAAGGCGGGCTTCAAGGGCACGCTGGCGGAGTTCAAGCAGTTCCTCCGCACCGATCCGCAGTTCTACGCCAAGACGCCGTATGAGCTGCTGGCCAAGTCGGCCTATGTCGCCAAGAAGGCGGATGCGGCGCTGAGCGAGACCATCGCCACCCTGCCGCGCTACCGCCACGGCATCATCCCCGTTCCCGAGGCGCTGGCCCCCATCTACACCGGTGGCCGCGGCGGTCTCGAGAACTGCATGATGAACACCTACAACCTGCCGGCCCGCTCGCTGTTCAACATTCCGGCGCTGACGCTGCACGAGTGCACGCCGGGCCACAGCTTCCAGGCGGCGCTGGCGCTGGAAGCGCCGGAGCGGCCGGACTTCCGCAAGAACATCTACTTCTCCGGCTACGGCGAGGGCTGGGGCCTCTACACTGAGTATCTCGGCTACGAAATGGGCATCTACGAGACGCCCTATGACGAGTTCGGCCAGCTCTCCTACGAGATGTGGCGCGCCGCTCGCCTCGTCGTCGACACCGGCATCCACCAGTACGGCTGGACCCGCCAGCAGGCGATCGACTACCTGATGGAGAAGACCGCGCTGACCAAGCATGAGGTCGTCAACGAGATCGACCGGTACATCGCGTGGCCGGGCCAGGCCGTCTCCTACAAGCTGGGCGAGCTGACCATCCGCCGCCTGCGCGCGAAGGCGGAAGAGGCGCTGGGCGAGAAGTTCGACAAGCGCTACTTCCACGATGCCATCCTCCAGCTGGGCGCGGTGCCGCTGCCGACGCTGGAGCGCCGGATCGACAAGTTCATTGCCGACGGCGGCCGCAACCCGGACATGGCGTCCTAAGGGGCTAAGGCGATGCGCGCCTCCCTCCTTCTGGCCGCTGGCCTTCTCTGGCTGAGTTTCTCCCCCGCCGCCGTGGCGGGAGAGGGGCCCGCCGCCCCGGCGCACGGCTCCGCCCTTGTGGGGGTGGATACGGCGGCGGAGGAGGCTGCCATCCGCGCGGTCATCGCGCGGATGGAGGCGGCCTGGAACCGAGGGGATTTTCGCGGCTACATGGAGGGCTTCGCCAATCCGGATGTGATCTTCGTCTCGAACGGCCGGTTCCAGAAGGACTGGCAGGGCACGCTCGATCACTACGTCCGCGATTACGGCGCGTCCGCCGACACCCGCGGGAAGTTGCACTTCTACGATATCCGGATCGAGATGCTGGCGCCCGATGCGGCCCAGCTCATCAGCCGGTTCCGCCTCAGCCGTCCCCAAAAGACGCTGGACGGGATCAACACGCGCCTGATGCGCAAGCGCGACGGCAAATGGGTCATCGCGCTGAACCACGTCTCGGCCACGGAGACTCCATGACAGTTACGAGCGGCTCGCCTCGGCGAGGTTGCCCGACCCAACAATAACAATAATAGCCAATCCCCAAAGCGTAGAACTCGACGGGCCGTGCCTTCCCCTCCAGGCGCGGCCCGTATTTTATGCGCCGTACGCCAAAAGAAGCGAGACCTGGCGCTGGAATGCCCCGTAAAGCCCCGTAGAGGCCCCTTACAGCGCCAAAACAAGGGTGCCCGCTACCACCCTAGCGGCAATAGGCAAAAACCTCTGTACGAGCGTTTTAACCCCATTAGCGTCGATTTCGGGTTTTGGGTGCAATCGCAGCAGTCATTCGCAATCAATCAGCGAAACTTGGCGATCTTGAGCCCTTCTTCCTTGGCGCGGGCGGAGATGCTCTCCTCGCTGCGGCGCAGGGCCTTGGAGATGGCCTTCAGCGTCTCGCCCTTGGCGGCGAGGCGGCGCAGCTTGGCCAGCTCGTCCATCGTCCAGGGCTGGCGGTGTCGCAGAAAATCATCGGCCATGGGGTGCCTTCCGGGCTGGCTGTGCGTGCGTGCCGCTTCCTACAACGATCCGCCCGTCCTGTCGCCCCTCGTTCGCGCCGGGAAGGAACATCCTCGAGCAAAATAAAAGGCGCGGCGGCCGAGGGGGGGAGTGGCCGCCGCGCCTGTCCGCCCGGGCGGTGCCCGGTGCGGTTTGGGGAGAAGAAAGGGGTGGGCTATTTCTTCTCGCTGCGCTTCAGAAGGTCGATCAGGTCGTCCTTCCAGAACTTCGCCCAGGTGTGGGTGCCGTGGCCACGGGTATCGTCGGTGGCCTTGATGAGCACGTAGCGGCCGTTCTTGATGCGCGCGGCGAACTTCTCGGCAAGACCGTAATCCCACGGGTTGATGAAGTCGTCGGTCGAGTTCACCCAGGTGACGGCGGCGGTGATCTTCTCCAGATCCTTCGAGGGATCGTAGGTGCGCGAGGAGTCGAGCTGGTAGATCAGGTCGTTGGCGTCGCGCCGGGGAATGTCGGACTCGATGCGCTCGACGATGTATTTCTCCGCCGCCTCGCGGGTGGGGTAGGTCTTCTGGAGGTAGAGCGGCGCGAAGCCCGCCACCTGCAGCAGGCTCGCCGCCGTGCGAAGGCCGAGGATCGGCTCGGAGGTGTAGTTGCCGTTGTTCCAGGCGGGGTCGGACATGATGCCGTGCATCGCCGCCTTGCGCCACATGCGGTTATGCCCGGCGATTTCCATGGGCAGGCACGCCATCGGCATGATCGCCTGTACGAAATCGGGGTGCTGCTCGCCCCACATGAAGCCGTGCATGCAGCCCATGGAGGTGCCCATCAGCAGCCGCAGGTGGTCGACCTTCAGGCCTTCCGTCAGCATCCGGCGCTGGGCTTCCACCATGTCGTCGTAGTCGTACTTCGGGAAGGACATCCGCAGGCCGTTGCTCGGCTTGGACGATCCGCCATGGCCGATGTTGTCCGGCAGGATGATGTAGTATTTGGTGATATCGAGCGGCTGGCCGGGGCCGTAGAGTTCCTGCGCGAACTGGGGCGAGAGGAACTGCCGCCCGCTGCCGCCGGTGCCGTGCAGCACCATGACCGCGTTGGTGACGTGGCCCTGGGCATCGCGCTTCGGGGTGCCGAGCGTGGCGTAGTGCATCCGCAACTCGGCCAGCTTCTCGCCGGTGCCGAAGGTGAAGTTCTTGAGGATGACGTCGCCTTCCTTCAGCTGGGCGGCGTAATCCACCTCGGCGCTGGCGGGCGCGGCCCAGAGGGCGGCAACTGCGCTGAACGCGGCGATGGTCTTGAGCATGGCTTTCATGGGTGGGTCCCCCTTTTTTGTCCCTATGTCGGCCTTATGAATTAATCGAGCAGAGCCTGAATGTCTTCCAGCAGCTTGCGCGGCACGTAAACACCCTCGGTCGCGGTGCGGGCGCGGGCCTCGTAGCGGCGCTGCGACGGCAGGCGCGCGCCCTGGCCGGCGATGCCCTCGAACAGCGCCTCGGCGCGGGCCAGATGCTCCGCCGCCAGGGAGCCAAGGAAGCGCGCGGGGTCGATGGCGATAATCAGCTCGCCGCCGTGGGGGGAAGCCTTGGCCCCGCCGTCGTAGGCGATGGACTCGGCGCTGGTCATATCGCCGATCAGGGGCCCCGCAATCAGCTCGATCATGGTGGAGAGGGCCGAGCCCTTGTGCCCGCCGAAAGTGAGCATGGCGCCTTCCAGTGCGGCGGCGGCGTCGGTCGTCGGGTTGCCGTCGGCATCGATGCCCCAGCCGAGCGGAATGGGCTTGCCCTCGCGGCGGTGAAGTTCGATCTCGCCGCGCGCCACGGCGCTGGTGGCGAAGTCGAACACATACGGGTGCTCACCCGGCCGGGGCCAGCCGAAGGCGATGGGGTTGGTGCCGAAGATCGGCTTCTTGCCGCCGGCCGGCGCAACCCACGCATGGCTGGGGGTAAAGGCGAAGGCAACGAGGCCATCGCGCGCCAGTTCTTCCACTTCCGGCCACAGGGCGGCGAAGTGGACGCAGTTGTTCAGCCCCATGGCGGCGATGCCGCAGCGCCTCGCCTTCTCGGCCAGAACGGGCTTGCCCAGCTTGAAGGCCAGCTGGGCGTAGCCGCCCTGCGCGTCCACCTTCACCAGCGCCGGGGCGATGTCATGCACCACGGGTTCGGCATCGAGCGCCACCTTGCCCGCCTTGATGGTGTGGGCGCACACCAGCAGGCGGTAGATACCGTGGGAGGCGCACTCATCCCTCTCGCCGGCGACGATGGTATCGCTGACAGCCTCGACATGGCGTTCGGACAGGCCATAGCGCGACAGAACGACCTCGGCCAGGGAGCGTACCTCGTCCAGGGAAAGCCGTACCTTATCCGCCATGCCATGTCCTCCCGTCGTTATTGGCCGAACGCAGACATCCTCAGGTCAGGTGAGCCTGGGCTTCTGGCAGGGGGCAGAAGGGCCGGCCGCTTCCTGACCTGAGGATAGTATACGATATACCTAAATGGGGCGGAGATGCCAACAGCGTTCTGCGTCCGAAAGGACAACCGGGCCAAAAGGCCGCAGGCGCGGGCGCTATTCCTCGGCGGCCGGCGGCGCGGGCGGTTGTTCGACGTTGAGCACGGTCAGCTGGTGCTGGCGGCCGTCCCGTGCGGTCCAGGCGATGGACTGGCCCTTGGCGAGGCCGATGAGCGCGGTGCCGATCGGCGTCAGAATGGAGATTTTGCCGTCAGCGATGTCCGCATCGCCAGGAAAGACGAGCGTGACGCGCTTGGCCGGGCCGCTTTCCGCCCGGTACTCGACGATTGAGCCCATGCGGACGACATCCGCCGGCACCGCGCCAAGCGGCACCACCTTGGCCCGGTCGATCTCGTTCTGCAGTTCCTCCGCGATGGCGGGCGCACGGTCCTCCACGGCCTCGGCAAGGCCAGTGAGGCGGTCGTAGTCTTCCTCGCTCAGAACGATGGGCGGCTTGGGTCCGATGGAGGTCGCATTCGTCATGACAATCTTGAAATCCCGTTTGAGAAAATGCCGAGGCGCGCGCTTTCTCGGCACGCAAGCGCGCCGCGCACGCGGATGGGTGGTTCCTTTTCGGAGTGAGCGCCTAGAAACAACAATGTGCGGCCCTAACCGGCCGCCGCGCCCCTGATGCCTGGGGCGCATACAGCCAGGCCCAGGGGCTTAGGATCCCGCGATGGGAAACGGTCGAATAATGGCGGGCTTGGTTTTGCTCATGCCTTCGAATCTCGGATGTTTTGCGGCGTTGTCAACCCAAGTGTGGCGCGGCCCCTGCGAACAGGGGGCAAAACCGGGCATATAAGGCGCAAAAAAGCCGCCGGCGCGAGGGGGGGAGGAGGCGCCGGCGGCTCTTGCGACCGAGGGAGGCGGGCGTTAGTTCAGGCCGCCGCCCAGGGCGCGATAGAGGTCTACGAGGTTCTGGTCGCGGGCCAGCCGGGCCGTAATCAGGCTCTGCTGGGCGGAAAGCTGGGTGCGCTGCGCGTCCAGCGTGGTGAGGAAGGATTCGGCGCCCAGCCGGTAGCGGGCTTCGGCCATGCGGTAGAGGTCGGTGGCGGCTTCCGCCAGCGACTCCTGCGCTTCCAGCTGCTCGTTGATGGTGGAGCGGCGGGCGATGGCGTCCGCCACCTCGCGGAAGGCGGTCTGGACGGCCTTTTCATAGTTGGCGACGGCCGCATCCCGGGTCGCCTCGCTGTAGCGCAGGTTGGCGATGTTCGCCCCGCCCTGGAAGATCGGCAGGGAGATGGACGGCGTGAAGCTCCACACGCCCGTGCCGCTCTTGAACAGGTCGGAGAGGTCGTTGCTCGCCGTGCCGAACAGGCCGGTCAGGGAGATGCGCGGGAAGAAGGCCGCCCGCGCCGCGCCGATGTTGGCGTTGGCCGCGATCAGCTGGTGCTCGGCCGCCTGAACGTCCGGCCGCTGGAGCAGCACGCCGGAGTCAACACCTACGGGCAGGGCAACGAGCGTTGCCGGCCGCGCGTTGCCTTCGGCGGGCAGCAGGTCGGCGGGAACGGTGGTGCCCGCCAGCAGGGTAAGGGCGTTCCGGTCCTGCGCGACCTGCGCCTTCAGCGCCGCCACCTGGGCGCGGGCGGCGTCATAGCTGGTCTGGGCCTGTCGCACGTCGATGGCCGAGCCGGCGCCTTCCTCGAAGCGGGCCTTGGTCAGATCAAAGGTCTTTTTAAAGGCATCGAGCGAGGCCTCGGCCACCGCCAGCTGTGCCTGGTCCGCCGACAGCGTCAGCCAGGCGTTGGCGGTCTCGGCGACGAGGCTGATTTGGGCGGCCTTGCGGTTCTCCTCCGTGGCGAAGAACTGCTCCAGCGCCGCTTCCGACAGGTTGCGGATGCGCCCGAACAGGTCGATCTCCCACGCTGCGCCGATGCTGGCGGACCAGGTTTCCTGCGTGCGGTCGCCGCCATAAAGGGCAGCCTGGGATTGGGTCAGCCGCTGCTTGGTGCCGGTGCCATCGGCGGAGATCGAGGGCACGAGGCCGGCGCGCTCCACCCGGTAGAGGGCGCGGGCCTGTTCCACGTTGGCCAGCGCGATCCTGAGGTCGCGGTTATTCTCGAGCGCCAGTTCGATGACCGATTCAAGGCGGGGCTCGGTGAAGAAGTCCCGCCAGCCGATGTCCGCGACCGCCCGGGGGGAGGGGGAGGAAGGCGGCGCGGAAGGGTGGGAGGCACCATCGGCTGGCAGGGAGGCGGGAACAGGGAGAGCCGGTCGGTTGTAATCCGGCGCAAGGCTGCACCCGCCAAGCAAGACCGTTGCGGTCAGCAGGGAAAGGGAGGCGTGCTTCATAAGCATATGCGAAAAGTCCTTACTCGGCGGGGTGCGCGGCGACCGGCACCCGCGCGTCCTGCTTCGCGGCGGCGCGACGCTGGAACAGCCGCGTCACCCCGACGAAGAACAGGGGCACAAGGAAGATGGCGAGCAGCGTTGCGGCCAGCATGCCGCCCGCGACGCTGATGCCGATGGCGTTCTGGCCGCCCGCGCCCGCGCCGTGCGAGAGGGCGAGCGGGATGATGCCGCCGATGAAGGCGAACGACGTCATCAGAATGGGGCGCAGGCGCAGCCGTGCCGCGTGCACCACCGCCTCGAGGAGTGGCTTGCCCGCCTTGCGCTCGGCCTCGGCGAACTCGACGATCAGGATCGCGTTCTTCGCCGACACGCCGACCACGGTGAGCAGCGCCACCTGGAAGTAGATGTCGTTGTAGAGCCCGGTCAGGGTGGAGGCGACGAGGGCACCGAAGATGCCGAGCGGAGCCGCCAGGATGACCGCCAGCGGGATTGACCAGCTTTCGTAGAGCGCGGCAAGGCACAAGAATACGAAGAGGATCGACAGCGCATACATGGCCAGTGCCTGGTTGCCGCTCATCTGTTCCTCGAACGAGGTGCCGGACCATTCGAAGCCGATGCCCTGGGGCAGCTGGGCCGCCATCTCCTCCATTGCCGCCATGGCCTCGCCCGAGCTGGTGCCGGGCGCCGGCTGGCCGAGGATCTGGAACGACGGCATGCCGTTGAAGCGCTCCAGGCGCGCCGGGCCGTAGGTCCAGTGCCAGGTGGCAAAGGCGGAGAAGGGCGTCATCTCGCCGCCCCTGCCGCGCACGTGCCAGGCGTTCAGATCCTCCGGCTTCTGCCGGAAGGGCTCGTCGGCCTGCACATAGACCTTCTTCACGCGGCCGCGGTCGATGAAGTCATCGACGTAGGAGCCGCCGAGCGCGGTCGTGATGGTGTCGTTGATATCCGCCTGGGCGAGGCCGTGGGCCCCGGCGCGGGCGTTGTCCACCTCGATCTTCAGCTGCGGCGTGTCCTCAAGGCCGTTCGGGCGCACGGCCATCAGCTTCGGGTTCTGCGCGGCCATGCCCAGCAGCTGGTTGCGGGCGGCGAGGAACTGCTCGCGCGGCACGCCGCCCTGGTTTTGCAGCTGGAATTCGAAGCCGGTGGCGTTGCCCAGCTCGATGATGGCGGGCGGGGTGAAGGCGAAGACCATGGCGTCGCGCTCGGCGGCCATGAGGCCCATCACGCGGCCCGCGACGGCCTGGGCGGTGTTCTCGGCGCCGGGGCGCTCGGACCACTCCTTCAGGTTGACGAAGACCATGCCCATGTTCTGGCCACGGCCCGCGAAGCTGAAGCCGTTGATGGCCAGCGCCTGCTTGACGCTGCCCGTCTCCTTGGTGAGCAGGTAGTCGGTCACCTTGTCGAGCACAGCCTGGGTGCGCGGCGCGGTGGCGCCCACCGGCAGCTGCACCGAGATCATCACCTGGCCCTGGTCTTCTTCCGGCAGGAAGCCGGAGGGCAGGCGCACGAAGAGGACGGCAAGCCCGGCGCACAGCAGGCCGTAGAGCAGGAAGGCGCGCTTGGAGGAGCGCACCGTGCGCTTCACGCCCGCCTCGTACTTCACCGTGCCCTTGTCGAACACCCGGTTGAACCAGCCGAAGAAGCCGGTGGTCTTGCCGTGCGAGCCCTTGGCGACCGGCTTGAGCAGGGTGGCGCAGAGCGCCGGTGTCAGGATCATCGCGACCAGCACCGACAGGATCATCGAGGAGACGATGGTGATGGAGAACTGCCGGTAGATGACGCCCGCCGAGCCGGAGAAGAAGGCCATGGGCACGAACACCGCCGACAGCACCATGGCGATGCCGACCAGCGCGCCGCTGATCTCGCCCATGGACTTGCGGGTCGCCTCCAGCGGGGAGAGCCCTTCCTCGGCCATGATGCGCTCGACGTTCTCGACGACGACGATCGCATCGTCGACGAGGAGGCCGATGGCCAGCACCATGCCGAACAGGGTCAGCGTGTTGAGGGAGTAGCCAAACAGCGCCAGCACGCCGAAGGTGCCGAGCAAGACGACGGGCACGGCGATGGTCGGGATCAGCGTTGCCCGGAAATTCTGCAGGAACAGCAGCATCACCAGGAAGACGAGGATGACCGCCTCGACCAGCGTCTTCACCACTTCCTCCACCGACGCCTTCACGAACGGCGTGGTGTCATAAGGGTATGCGATGTGAACGTCCGACGGCAGGGAGACGGCGATTTCCTCCGCCCGCTCCCGCACCGCTTCCATGGTGTCGAGCGCGTTGGCGCCCGGCGCGAGACGGATGGCGAAGGCCGACGACGGCTTGCCGTTGTACTTGGCGGTGACGTCATAGCGCTCGCCGTCCAGCTCCACGCGCGCAACGTCGGAGAGGCGGACGGTGGAGCCGTCCGGGTTGGTCCGCAGCACGATGGCGCGGAACTGGTCTGGCGTCGTCAGGCGCGACTGGGCGGTGACGGTGGCGTTCAGCGCCCGCTCGGGCGAGGACGGGCGGCCGCCCAGCTGGCCGGCGGAGACCTGCGCGTTCTGGGCGCGGATGGCGGCCTTCACGTCGCCGGTGGTCAGCCCGTAACCCTGCAGCTTGTAGGGGTCGAGCCACACGCGCATGGCATACTGGGTGCCGAACAGGATGGTATCGCCGACGCCCGTCACGCGGCTGAGGGGGTCCTGGATGCGGGTGGCGATGAGGTCGCCCAGGTCTGCGGAGGTCTTGTTCGGGTCGTCCGAATAGACCGCGAGCACGGTGAGGAAGTTCACCGTCGCCTTGGCGACCTGCAGGCCCTGCTGCTGCACTTCCTGCGGCAGCATGGGGGTGGCCAGCTGCAGCTTGTTCTGCACCTGCACCTGGGCGATGTCCGGGTCCGTGCCCTGCTCGAAGGTCAGGGTGATTTCCGCGTTGCCCTGGGAGTCGCTGTTGGAGGACATGTAGCGAAGGCCATCGAGGCCCTTCATCTGCTGCTCGATCACCTGGGTGACCGTGTTCTCCAGCGTCTCGGCGGAGGCCCCCGGATACATGGCGGTGATCTTGATGCTGGGCGGCGCGATCTCGGGGAACTGCGCCACGGGCAGCCGCAGGATCGAGAGCACGCCCATGATCATGACGCAGATGGCAATGACCCATGCGAAGATGGGCCGATCAATGAAAAAGCGGGCCATGTCTTACCTCGAGGCGGCTTGGGGCGCGGAACCGGCCTGGGGCGCAGCGCCGGCTTGCGCGGCGGCGACCGTCTTTACGGGCACGCCCGGCCTGATCTTCTGGAAACCGTCCACGATCAGGCGCTCGCCGGGCGCAAGACCGCCGGTGATGAGCCAGCGGTTGCCGATGACGCGCGAGGTCTTGACGACACGGCGCTCGACCTTGCCGTCCTTGCCCACCAGCATGGCGACGGGGTTGCCCTTCTCATCGCGGCTGATGGCCTCCTGCGGCGCGAGGATGGCGTTGGGATCGACGCCTTCGGTCAGCACCGCCTTCACGTACATGCCCGGCAGCAGCGTGCCGTCTGGATTGGGGACAAGCGCGCGGATGACGACGGTGCCCGAGCTGGGGTCGACCGACACTTCCGAGAACTTGAGCGTGCCCCGGTGGCCATAGCGGGCTCCGTTGGGCAGGATGAGGTCCACGTTGGCGGTGGCGTCCTTGCCGTCCTTCAGGCTGCCTTGGGCGAAGGCCTCCCGCAGCTGCAGCATCTCGGTGCTGGACTGGGTGACGTCCACGTAGATGGGATCGAGCGTCTGGATGGTGGCCAGCGCCTCGGCCTGACCCGCCGTCACCAGCGCGCCCGGCGTGAAGGTGGAGCGACCGATGCGCCCGGAAATCGGCGCCTCGACGCGGGTGTAATCAAGATTGATGCGCGCGTTCTGAACGGCGGCCTTGGCGGCGGCTACCTCGGCGGCGGCCTGATCGCGGGCCGCAAGCGCGTCCTCGGCATCCTGCTTGCTGACGGCGTTGATCTTCACCAGCTCGGCATAGCGCCCGGCGCGGTTGGCGGTGGACTTCAGCGTCGCCTCGGCGCGGGCCAGGTTGGCGACGGCCTGGTCATACGCGGCCTGGTAGGGCGCGGGGTCGATCTGATAGAGCAGCTGGCCCTTCTTCACCATGCTGCCCTCCTCGAAGAGGCGCTTCTGGATGATGCCGCCCACCTGCGGACGGACGTCAGACACCATGTAGGGAGTAAGGCGGCCCGGCAGCTCGGAGGTGAGCGCGGCCGACTCAGGTTTCAGCACAATCACTCCAACCTCAGGGGCGGGCGCGTTCTGGGCCGTCTGCTCGGTTTTGCAACCGGCAAGAGCCGTACCCAGCATCAGCACAAGAGCCAGCTTGCCCGCATTCCGGCTCATCCGTCCAGCTGTGGGAACCATATTTCCGCTACTCCAAAAAAGAGAATGATCGTTCATTCTTTTGCGGGTGGCTATATGCGACCTAGGTTGGTAAGGGTCAAGAAAAGAATTATGGGGGAGGAGCGAGGGTGATGGACGACATGTGCAAGTCAGCAAGAGAGCTGCGGGCCGATCAACGGCGGCGCCAGGTGCTGGATGCGGCGGGCGCCTGTTTCCGGGAAGAAGGCTTTCACGGCGCGAGCATGAGCCGGATCGCGGCGCGCGCGGACATGAGCGTCGGCCACATCTACCGCTACTTCGACAGCAAGGACGCCATCATCATCGCGCTGGTGCAGCGGGACTGCGCCCAGGTGGAGGCCTCGCTGCGGCGCATGATCGCCTCCGCTGGCAATGTGGAGACGATTATCACCCGGCTTCGCAAGAGTATCCCCTGGATGCTGGACCGGGATCGCGCCGCCATCTTCCTCGAAATCCATGCCGAGGCCAGCCGCAACCCCAAGATCGCGGCGGTGCTGGCGGAGCTGGACCGCAACTTTCGCGGCCTGATGAAGGAACTCATCACGCGCGCCCGCCGCACCCGGCCAGGCACGCCGGACATTCCCGACGCCAAGATGGAGCTGATCCTTCTGATGCTGCACGGCATTGCGGCGCGCATCACCATCAACCCGGATATCGACCCTCAGGTTCTGATGGAAGGGTTCGAGAAGGTGGCGCTTTCCGTTCTCGCGCCGGAGACGCTATGCGCCGAGCCGGCGGCCCCCAGGGCTTCCTGACGGCCGGGCACCCGTATTGCCGGCCATGCGTTCGATATGGACGACTGGAAACCGAGAGACCCGCGAGGTCGACGGCCGTGCCCTTTCTTTCTGGGCGGTGCCGGTCGGAAGGTTAGGCGGGCAGAAGGAAGAAGAGCGGAATGGGTTGGTCCTTCGCCATAGGCTCGGTCAAGGGCACGGTGATCCGCGTCCATGTTACCTTCCTGCTCTTCCTCCTCTTCATCGGCTTTGCCAATCTCGCGCGTGGCGGCGCGCCGGCGGCGGCGCAGAGCATCGTCTTTATCCTGCTGCTGTTTCTCTGCGTGGTGCTGCATGAGTTCGGCCATGTCTTCACCGCCCGCCGCTACGGCGTGCAGACGCCCGACGTCACGCTGCTGCCCATCGGCGGCGTGGCGCGGCTGGAGCGCGTGCCCGAGCATCCGGGCCAGGAGTTGCTGATCGCGCTGGCCGGACCGGCGGTGAACGTGGTCATCGCGGGGGTGCTGTTCCTGGCCCTGGGCGGCATCAGGCCAGCGGGTGGGGTCGACATGACCGATCCCGGCGCCGGCATGCTCTACCGCCTGCTCGCGGTGAATATCTTCCTCGCGGTATTCAACCTCATCCCCGCCTTCCCGATGGACGGCGGGCGGGTGCTGCGCGCGCTGCTCGCCTACAAGCTCGGCTATGCCCGCGGCACGGAAATCGCGGCCGGGGTCGGGCAGGGCGTGGCGTTCCTGTTCGGCATCTGGGGGCTGGTTGCCGGCAACGCGCTCCTGGTCTTCATCGCCCTGTTCGTTTTTCTGGGCGCGGTGGCCGAGGCGCAGGCGGTGCAGCTGCGGATGGTCGGGCGTGGCCTCCTGGCGACCGATGGCATGGTGAGGCGCTTCGAGGCGCTGCGCGCCGAGAGCAGCATCGCCGATGCGGCCGATGCGCTGATCCGCACGACGCAACACGAGTTTCCGGTGGTGGATGACGCCGGGCGGCTGCAAGGCATGCTGACGCGCGACTGCATGGTAAAGGCGCTGCGGAGAGACGGGCCCACTGCGCGCGTGGAGGCGGCGATGCGAACCGACATTCCCACCATCCAGTGTCGCCAGAGCCTGGAGGCGGCAACCCGGTTGCTGCAGGAAAAACGCGTGCCCGCCGTCGGCGTGACGGCAAGCGATGGGCGGCTTGTCGGTTATATCACCGCCGAGAATGTGGGTGAGATGATAATGCTCGCCCCGGCGCGGGAAGCCCACCGCCCCCGGCCCAACCCCTGGGCCGCCGGCGATGGCAAGGCAGGGCCCTGGGGGTAGAGGGGCTTGTTTCTCCGCATTTGCAAAGGGGCTTAAGCCCCTCCGCGCCCCTCTTGGTCAAGCCAGGGAATATAAAATCGCCTTAGCCCGCCTCGACCATGCGCCAGCCGAGCGTCTCGCCGCCTTTGAGCGGGATGATGACATCGTCGAGGTAGGGCAGGGTGGTGGGCACGCGCCAGTCTTCCCGCACCAGCGTCACTGTGCGCTGGTTGCGCGGCAGGCCGTAGAAGTCCGGCCCGAAGTGGCTGGCAAACCCTTCCAGCTTGTCCAACATCCCGGCCTCGTCGAAGGCGGTAGCGTAGAGCTCCAGCGCGGTCGGCGCGGTGTAGGAGCCGGCGCAGCCGCAGGCGGCTTCCTTGGCCTTGCGGGCGTGGGGCGCGCTGTCCGTGCCGAGGAAGAACTTGGGGTTGCCGGAGGTCGCCGCTTCCACCAGCGCGCGGCGGTGGTCGTCCCGCTTCAGGATCGGCAGGCAGAAGAAGTGCGGGCGAATGCCGCCCACCAGCATGTCGTTGCGGTTGAACAGCAGGTGATGGGCCGTGATGGTGGCGGCGAGATTATCCGGCCCCTGCGCCACGAACTGGGCAGCCTCGCCGGTCGTGATATGCTCCATCACCACCTTCAGGTTCGGCAGGCGCGCGAGCAGGGGGGCGAGCACCCGGTCGATGAACACCGCCTCGCGGTCGAAAATGTCGACATCGGGGTCGGTCACCTCGCCATGGACGAGGAGCGGCAGGCCCGCCTCCGCCATTGCTGCCAGCGTTTCGTCGCAGCGGCGGATGTCGGTGACGCCGGAGGCGGAATTGGTGGTCGCCCCCGCCGGGTACAGCTTCACCGCATAGATGTGGCCGCTGGCCTTGGCCCGCGCGATCTCCTCTGGCGGCGTGTTGTCGGTGAGGTAGAGCGTCATCAACGGCTGGAAGGTGCTCCCTTCCGGCAGGGCGGCCAGAATCCGCTCGCGGTAGGCGAGCGCCTGCTCGGTCGTCGTCACCGGCGGCACCAGGTTCGGCATGATGATGGCCCGGCCGAACTGGCGGGCGGAGTAGGGCAGCACAGCGCGCAAAGCATCGCCGTCGCGCACGTGGAGGTGCCAGTCGTCCGGTTGGGTGAGGGTGATCCGGTCCATGGCCGTCTCCTGCCTGTCCTGCTGCTGTTGCCGATCCCTATGGGTTTGGGGGGCCGTGTAGCCTGCCTACGGCTGAAAGGCTAGACTTCCTGTAAACGCCGCGAGGCCGAGGGGGGAGCAGATGAGAAAGCGCAGCGGGCCGCTGGCGGGCCTTAAGGTCATTGAGTTCGCAGGGCTCGGCCCAGGGCCATTCTGCGGCATGCTGCTGGCGGACCTGGGCGCCGAGGTGGTGCAGATCGACCGGCCCGGCGGGGCTATGGCCGCCTTTGCCGTTTCCGACCACCGCCGCAACATCCTCAACCGGGGCAAGCGCTCGGTGGTGCTGGACCTGAAGAAATTGGAGGAGCTTGAGATCGCCCTCAAACTGGTCGATCGCGCCGATGGGGTGATCGAGGCCAACCGGGCGGGCGTCGCCGAGCGGCTGGGCATCGGGCCCGACGTGTGTTTGGCCCGTAACCCGAGGCTGGTCTACGGCCGCGTGACCGGCTGGGGGCAGACCGGGCCGCTGGCCGACTGGGCGGGCCACGACATCAATTACATAGCCCTTGCGGGCGCGCTGCATGTGTGCGGGCGGGAAGGGGAGAAGCCTGCCATTCCCCAGAACTTCGTGGCGGACATGGGCGGCGGCGGGCTCTACCTCGCCTTCGGCATGCTGGCGGCGCTGCTGGAGGCCCGGCAATCGGGCAAGGGGCAGGTGGTGGACGCGGCGATGATCGAGGGGGTGGCGCTCCAGCTCTCCGCCGTGCTCGCGTTGCGCGCGTTCGGCGCGATAGACGACCGGCGCGGCACGGGGCCGATCGGCGGCGGCGCGCATTTCTACGAGGTGTATGAGACGAAGGACGGGCAGCATCTCGCCGTCGGCGCGATCGAGCCCCAGTTCTACCGCACCTTCCTGAAGGAAGCTGGGCTCGATGACCCGATTTTCGAGGCCCAGTGGGACCGGGCGCGCTGGCCGATGCTGAAGGAGCAGGTGGCGGCGCGGCTGAAAGAGCGCACCCGCGACGATTGGGTGGCCACGTTCAGCAGCGAGGCCTGCGTTGCGCCGGTGCTCAGCCTCGCGGAGGTGGACCAGCACCCGCACATGGCGGCCCGAGGCGTGTTCTTCCATGACGGTGAAGTGATGCAGCCCGCGCCGGGCCCGCGCTTCAGCCGCACGCCGGGCGCAGTCTCCGCCCCGCCGTCTCGGCCGGGAGAGGACACGCAAGACGTGCTGAGGGACTGGGGCATACTAATCTGACGTGGCATGATGGGGCTGGTCCCCGGCCGGCCCAGTGGCTAAGGTTGCGCCCAAACTCTGCCAGCCTTCCGAAATCCTGCCCGTCATCGGGTGGCCCGATGCTGCGTTAAGGCCCAGTATGATCTTCACCGATATCGCAACCCGTACCTACAACCATGGCTGGCGTCTGGACCCCATCGTCCGCAGCCTTCTGGATACGGACTTCTACAAGCTGCTCATGCTCCAGATGATCTGGGGTCTCTATCGCGATGTGAACGTCACCTTCTCGCTCATCAATCGCACCACCTCGGTCCGCATCGCGGACGAGATCAACGAGGACGAGTTGCGGGCCCAGCTCGATCATGCGCGGTCCTTGCGCTTCACCCGCAAGGAGCTGGTCTGGCTGGCCGGCAACACCTTTTACGGCCGCCAGCAGATCTTCGCGCCGGAGTTCATGGCCTGGCTCGCCGATTTCCAGCTACCCGAATACGAACTGGAAAGGGTTGATGGCCAGTACCGCCTCAACTTCCACGGACCGTGGACCCACGCCAGCATGTGGGAGATCCCGGCGCTCGCCATCGTCAACGAACTGCGCTCCCGCGCGGCGCTCAAGGGGCTGGGCCGCTTCTCGCTCGACGTGCTTTACGCCCGCGCCAAGGCCCGGCTGTGGGAAAAGCTGGAGCGGCTGCGCCGCCTGCCGGCCCTGCGCCTCTCCGATTTCGGCACCCGTCGCCGCCACAGCTTCCTGTGGCAGAACTGGTGCATCGCCGCGCTGAAGGAAGGGCTGGGGCCCAAGCTTACCGGCACCAGCAACGTGCTGCTGGCGATGGAACACGACCTGGAGGCCATTGGCACCAATGCCCACGAACTGCCCATGGTGCTGGCGGCGTTGGCGGAAACCGACGCGGCCCGGCGCAAGGCCCCCTACAAGGTGTTGGAGGACTGGAAGAGCTATTACAGCGGCAACCTCCTGGTGGTGCTGCCGGACACCTTCGGCACCGCGGCCTTTCTGGAGCAGGCCCCGGACTGGCTGGCGGAGTGGACCGGCTTTCGCCCGGATTCCGCGCCGCCCATCGAGGGGGGCGAGAGGATCATGGCCTGGTGGCGTGAAAAGGGCGTCGACCCGAAATCCAAGCTGCTGGTCTTCTCCGACGGGATGGACGTGGAGTCGATCGAGGAGACCTACCATCACTTCGATGGCCGGGTGCGCCTCAGCTTCGGCTGGGGCACCAACCTCACCAACGATCTGGCCGGCTGCGCCACCGACGACCGTCCGGCGCTGGAGCCGATTTCGCTGGTCTGCAAGGTAACGCAGGCCAACGGCCGCCCGGCGGTCAAGCTGTCGGACAACCCGACGAAAGCGACCGGCGCCCCGAAGGCCATCGCCCACTATCTGAGCCTCTTCGGCACGGAAGGCCGGATGGCGCGTGATGTCCGCGTGTGATGCGGTGATTATAAGGAGCTGGCTGTGGCCGAGTGCGGAACATGGAAAAGCCGGGGGGAGCGGGAAAGCCGCCTGCCGCGGCGTGTCTTTAATAAAATTACGCCGCCGTGCTCCGATCCATGGCCAAGCTGGATGCCAGAACTATCTATGGGGCAGTTTGCCCTGTGAACGCCCGGTGTGATCGTGCCGCGCGTGTTGAAACTTCTGAAGTTGGCTGTTCCCCTATGACGATTGCACAGATCAACGATCGCCGTTTCGAACTGCTGGTGAGAGCCGTTGTCGATTACGCGATCTACATGCTGGACCCGCAGGGCCACATTGTCAGCTGGAACGCCGGCGCGGAGCGGATCAAGGGCTATACCGAGGCGGAGATTCTCGGCCGGCACTATGAGTGTTTCTTCACGCCGGAGGACCGTCAGTGCGGCACGCCGGACTTTGCGCTCGCCAATGCGCTGAAGAATGGTCGCTACGAGGCGGAAGGGTGGCGCATCCGCAAGGACGGCAGCCGGTTCTGGGCCAGCATCGTCGTTGATGCCATCCGCGACGATGATGGCCAGCACCTGGGCTTTGCCAAGGTGACGCGCGACATGACGGCCCAGCGCAACGCGCAGGTGGCACTGGCGCTGACCCGCGAGCAGCTGGCCCAGGCGCAGAAGATGGAAGCCATCGGCAAGCTGACCGGCGGCGTCGCCCATGATTTCAACAACCTGCTGATGATCATTAGCGGCTATGCCGACATCCTGCGCCGCCGGCTGGACGCGCCGGAGGACGTGTCGGCTATCGATACCATTCGCCATGCCGCCCAGCGCGGGCGCAACCTCACGCGCCAGCTGCTGGCCTTCTCCCGGCGGGAGCCGCTCAATCCGGTCGTGGTCGATCCGTCGCTAAGGATCGCCGCGATGAAGGATCTGCTTCAAGGGTCGCTGCGCGGCGACCTTGAGCTCATCATCGATCTGAAGCCAGACCTATATCCCATTCGCGTCGATGTGGGCGAAATGGAGCTGGCGATGGTCAATCTGGCGATGAACGCGCGAGACGCCATGCCCCAGGGCGGGCGGCTGACCGTCGAGGCGCAGAACGTCCAGCTGCCCAATGCGGATGTGCCCCATATGCGCGGCCACTTCCTCGCCATTTCCCTCTCCGACACGGGAACCGGCATCGCGCCCGAGCACATCAGCAAGATCTTCGATCCGTTCTTTACCACGAAGGATGCCCGGAAGGGCTCTGGCCTGGGCCTGCCGCAGGTGTATGGCTTCGCATCACGCTCCGGCGGCACGGTGACGGTCAGGAGCGTCCAGTGGGAGGGCACCACCTTTACCCTCTACCTGCCCCGGGCGCAGGCGGGCGTGCACAAGCCCGAGCCAGAGGCGCCGGCCCAGCCTGTCGAACTGCCGGGCGGGACCGTGCTTCTGGTAGAGGACAATCCGGACGTCGGCAATGTGACGGCCAGCATGCTCCATGAACTGGGCTATCGGGTGATCCGCGCCGCCAATGCCGCCGATGCCCTCGACCACCTGCGCGCAGGCGTGGGGATCAATCTCGTCATCAGCGACATAATCATGCCGGGTGGTATCAACGGCGTTGAGCTGGAGGAGATTGTCCGGCGGAACTATCCCTTCATCCCGATGCTGCTGATGACCGGCTGGAGCGACAACGCCTTGCAGAGGGACCATGCAAAGCCGGTGCTGCGAAAGCCGTTTGGTATCGACATGCTGCGCCAGGCGCTGCTGAATGTTCTGAACATGGAAGACTGCCCCGCCGAGGCGTGAGGCAGCCGGCGTATCAAGCCCGCGCGGATGCCGGGGCGGCAGGATCAGGCGGGAGCGCTTCGGTGGATCGTGCCGCAACGACACAATTGCGCCCTTGCGCCTTGGCCAGATACAGCGCCTGATCGGCCTCGCGCAGGAGGGCGTTCGCATCCGATGCCGGAAACGCCCGCGTATCGATGATGCCGAAGCTGGCCGTGATTCTGCGCTCCGTCGAGTTGAACAGCAATGACAGATCGCTGCCCGCCAGCAGGCGGCGGACTCGCTCGGCCATGGCATGCAATGCCTCGCCCGCCACGTTCGGCACGACAACGCAGAATTCCTCGCCGCCGAACCGCGCGACGATCGCCCCCTCCTGCCGCAAGAGGCCCAGCAGCCCTGCCACATGCTGGAGGACGTGATCGCCGACCTCGTGCCCGAAGGTGTCGTTGATCGACTTGAAATGGTCGAGATCGACCAGCATGAGGCCGAGGCAACCGCCGCTGCGGTGCGCCTCGGCCAGCTCACGCTGAAACCGCGCGGTCAGCCCGCGGCGATTGTGCAGCTTGGTCAACGGGTCGGTCTCGGCCAGCGCCATGAGTTCGGATTGCATTGCCCTGGCATGGTCGCGTTCGGCCTTCAGGCTGGCGAAACCCCGCGAGGCGGCAAAGGAAAGCCACAGGGTTTGCAGGGCGGAGGTGGCCAGCACCAGCATTTCACCGCTCAGCACCGGAACGGTTGCCGAGGTGTCGTTGAAGTTGGAGGCCAGAACGGCCAATATCGGCAGGCTCCAGGCGAGGGCGAAGTCCTTGGCGTTCTGGCTGCCGCGCCACAGGGCGAGCACCAGCGCGCCGACGGCCGTGGCGAGGGTGAACAGGGTGGTCAGCCGGAAGAGGTTGGCCAACATCGTGCCTATGCCCTCCGGCGGGTAGAGGCAGGCGATACAGAACAGCAGGCTGATGGCCGGCACCACGCGCAGGCCGATTCTCAGCCAGAAGGGCAGGATGTCCTCCTCCAGCGTGGCCAGCATGTACTGGCAGGCCAGAAACGTGGCGGTGGTGGCCAGCACCGAGCAGATACGCACGCTCGCAATCCCGGCAATTCCCGGAGCGACGACCAGGGCCAGCTGCGACCAGCACAGGCCCCAGAAGATCAGGCAGACGACCCATCCGCAGTGCCAGAAGATGGCTTTCTGCCGTGCCATCGCGGCGAGGAAGAGATTGTAGACAAGAGAGACGGTAAGAAAGCTGAGCGATGCGCCGACCAGCGCCGCGCTCAGCTGAACCGCGCGTTCCTGCTGGGCGATCGGCACCAGCCGCAGTCGCACCAGTTCGTAGGAGACCAGCCGGTCAATGCCGAGGGTGATGGTTTTAACGGGAGCCTTGTCGCGATTGGCGTTGAAGGCGATGTAGCCATTGGGCGTCCAATGCCGGCCGAAATCACCCGCCCGCACCCGGTAGGTTTGCGCGCTGCCGTCGGCGAAATGGAAACTCACCACCAGATTTTCAAACCGGGTTTGGTGGATGTTCATGGACCAGTCGGGCCACGATTGCTGTTCCTGGGTGAGGTCGTGGCGCAGCCAGAGCCAGCGGTCGGCATAGCCGGTGACTGTGCCCACGCACCGATAGGGAAGATCGAGCGCCTCCTCGGGGTCAAGCGGGCTGGGGGACGTGCTGTGGCAAATCCTCAGCTGTGCCGGCACCGAAGGGGACAGCGTCCACGAGATGACGAGCGGAAACAGCGCCAGCAGGAAAACCAGAAAGAAAATCAGCCGCCCGCTTTGCAATGCATCTGTGCGATCCCGGCCGGACCGGCGCGCGGAATGCGGCGATGATGCGTCAACCACTTTGCCCCCCTGACCGGCGCGAGGCATAGC
The DNA here is from genome assembly GCF_022569295.1 of Pedomonas mirosovicensis. Taxonomy (NCBI): domain Bacteria; kingdom Pseudomonadati; phylum Pseudomonadota; class Alphaproteobacteria; order Sphingomonadales; family Pedomonadaceae; genus Pedomonas; species Pedomonas mirosovicensis. Next base: position 556,357 of record NZ_JAKFIA010000002.1, read on the forward strand.
CGCGCCGGCGAAACCCTGGCCCTCAAACCCTGGCCTTTATACCAGATTAATCGGCATAGATTATAGTCGCACATTGGAGCGCAGCAAAAGAGGAGGCCGGGAGAAAGGCGTATCTTTGTGGTCATTGCGCCACGCCGCTCCCTTTCACGGCCCCGCTTCGTCTCGTCTTGAGCGCTACGCCGGGCGCGCGCCCGGCAAGGATCGCTCCGTCGGCTCACACGTTACCACGGGGGAACCTCCCCGCGAATGACCTTGCCATTTGTGTGGCAGGCGACGGCTGAGCGCATGGAACCGGGCCACCGGGCACCGGCAGCGCTTGCCGCTCCAGGAGTCTCGCACGCTATGGAGACGGCACGAATGTGGCGTTGTCGGTTGGTGATAGATCGGAAAAGCCGCCCGGCCGCGCTGGCGGGCTTGCTGTGCATTGGGCTTGCAGCCTGCGGCGAAGAGCAGAAGACGGCGGCGCCACCGCCGCCTGAAGTGGTCGTGCAGGTTATCAAGCCCGAGCCGGTTCCAAGCATCGTGGAGCTGCCGGGCCGGTTGCAAGCGGTGCGAACCGCCGAGGTGCGGGCGCGCGTCGATGGTATTGTGGAGCGGCGTCTCTACGAGGAAGGCACGGACGTAGCGGCGGGCGCGGTGCTGTTTCAGATTGATCCCCGCCCGCTCAAGGCGCGCTTGGATGCCGCGCGCGCCGCCTTGCGCCGGGCGCAGGCCGAGGCCACCAACGCCCGACGCGATGTGGAGCGCTTCCGCCCGCTGGTGGCGCGCAATGCCATCAGCAAGCAGGAATTCGATGCCGCCGAGGCTCGGCTGGCGCAGGCACAGGCCGATGTGGAATCCGCCGAGGCGCAGGTGGAGCAGGCGCGGCTGGACCTGGGCTATGCCACGGTCACCGCGCCGATCAGCGGCCGCGCGGGCCGGGCCCAGGTGACGGAAGGCGCGCTGGTCAGCGCCTCGCAGGGCACGCTGCTGACCACCATCGAGCAGCTGGACCCCATCTATGTGAACTTCTCCCAGTCGAGCGGCAAGATCCTCCAGATCCGCAAGGATATCGAGTCCGGACGGTTGAGGACACCGGAACTGGAGCAGATCCAGGTGAGCATCGTGATGGAGGACGGGACCGTCTACGGCAAGCAGGGTCGCCTCAATTTCCTCGACATGGCGGTCGATCCGAGCACGGGCACGGTCAGCCTGCGCGCGGTGGTGCCCAATGAGGAGCGCATCCTGCTGCCGGGCGAGTTCGTGCGCGCGCGGGTCGATGTGGGCGCCAACCCCAACGGCATCACCGTGCCGCAGAAGGCGGTTCAGCTCTCGGCCGAAAGCGCTTCGGTTCTGATCGTCGGCGACAACAACGTCGTGATGCAGCGCCCGGTCAGGCTTGGCGACCTTCTGGGCGACAGGTGGATCATCAATGAGGGGCTGAAGCCCGGCGAGCGCGTGATCGTCGAGGGATTGCTGAAGGCGCAGCCGGGTGCACGCGTGAAGGTGACGGAGGCGCAGGCCAAGCCGGCCGGCGCCGCTGCGCCGCCGGCCGGGCAGGGGCAGGATCAGGCGCAGGGTCAGGGAGCTGCGCCCGTCCGGCAGTAAAAAGGATCAGCCCAGGGAAGCGCCAATGTTGGCAAGGTTTTTCATCGACCGACCCGTCTTTGCCTGGGTGATCGCGCTGGCGATCTCCATTGGCGGCTTGCTCGCCGTGCGATCGCTGCCCATCGAGCAATACCCGGCTGTCGCGCCGCCGTCGCTCACCATCACCGCCACCTATCCCGGCGCAGACGCCGAGACGCTGGAGGAAAACGTCACCGCCGTGATCGAGCCGGAGCTGAACGGCGTCGAGGGCTTTTTATACATGGCCTCCACCAGCTCCTCCACCGGCTCGGTTTCCATCACTGTGACCTTCGAGAGCGGCACCGATATCGATGTCGCCCAGATGGAGGTGCAGAACCGCCTCAGCCGCATCGAGGCGCGCCTGCCGGAGGAGGTGCGCCGCCAGGGCATTCAGGTGAACCAGGCGACGTCCAGCTTTTTGCTGATCGTCGCGCTCACGTCGCCGGGCGGCACCCACAGCGCGCTTGACCTCGGCAATTACGCCAACACCCGCATCATCGACCAGTTGCGGCGCGTGCCGGGCGTGGGCGACGTGCGCCTGTTCGGGTCGGAATATGCCATGCGGATCTGGCTCGACCCCGAACGGCTGGCCAGCTTCTCCATGTCGCCTGCCGAGGCGCTGGCGGCGGTGCAGGAGCAGAACTCCCAGGCTCCGGGCGGCCAGATCGGCGCGCAGCCCGCCGTGCCGAACCAGCAGCTGAACGCCACGGTCATCACCCAGCGGCGGCTCTCAACGCCCGAGCAGTTCGGCGAGATCATCCTGCGCGCCAACCCGGATGGCTCGGCCGTGCGGCTGGCGGACGTGGCGGATGTGGAGCTGGGCGCGGCCAGTTACGAGACCACGTCCCGCCTTAATGGCAAGCCCATGGCGGGCATGGCCGTGCAACTGGCAACCGGCGCCAATGCGCTGGCGACCGCCCGAGCGGTGAAAGGCCGCATGGCCGAACTGGCGCAGGAGTTCCCCACCGATATGGGCTGGTCGGTGCCTTATGACTCTTCCCCATTCATCCAGATCTCGGTGGAGGAAGTGCTGCACACCCTGGTGGAGGCGATGGTTCTCGTCTTCGCGGTGATGTACCTGTTTCTTCAGAACTTCCGGGCCACCATCATCCCGACCATCGTGGTGCCCGTCGCGCTTCTGGGGGCCTGCCTTGGGCTGGCGGCGCTGGGCTATTCCATCAACGTGCTCAGCCTGTTCGCCATGGTGCTGGCCATCGGCATTCTGGTGGATGATGCCATCGTCGTTATCGAGAACGTCGAGCGCATCATGGCCGAGGAGGGGCTATCGCCCAGGGACGCCACCTACAAGGCCATGGGCCAGATCGTCGGCGCGATCATCGGCATTACCCTCGTGCTGGTGGCCGTGTTCATTCCCATGGCCTTCTTTCCCGGCACGGTGGGCGGCATCTATCGCCAGTTCTCGGTGACGCTGGCGCTCTCCATCGCCTTCTCGGCGCTGCTGGCGCTCACGCTGACGCCCGCCCTGTGCGCCACTTTGCTGAAACCGGCCGCCGCGCATGGCGCAGGGCAGGCAGAAGGCGCAGGAGGGGGCAAGCCGCACGGGTTCTTCGGCCGCTTCAACGCCTGGTTCGGGCGGACCACCGGGCGGTACGAGGGGCGGGTCGCCCGCCTCATCCGCCGCCCCTTGCGCTGGATCGCCGTCTTCCTCGTGCTGACGGCGGGTGCCGCCTACCTGTTCACCTCGCTTCCCGGCAGCTTTCTGCCGGAGGAGGATCAGGGTTATCTCATCTCCGTCATCCAGGCCCCGCCCGGCGCAACCCAGCAACGCACGCTGGAGGTGGTGCAGCAGGCCGAGCAGTATTACCTCTCCCAGCCGCAGGTGGAGGGCGTCATCGCCGTGCTGGGCTTCAGCTTTTTCGGCAGCGGCCAGAACGCGGCCATGATGTTCGTCGACCTGAAGCCGTGGGAGGACCGGCCGGGCGAGGAGAATCATGCCACCACCGTCGCCGGCAAGGCCATGGCCGCGCTGTCGCAAATCAAGCAGGCGCTCATCTTTGCGCTGAGCCCGCCCGCCATTCCCGAACTCGGCACCGCCAGCGGCTTTGCCTTCCGGCTGCAGGACCGCGCAGGCCAGGGCTACGAGGCGCTCATAGAGGCGCAGAACCAGCTGCTGGGGCTGGCGGCGCAAAGCCCGGTGCTGGCGGGCGTGCGGACGGAAGGCCTGCCGGACAGCCCGCAGGTGGAAGTGGTGGTCGACCGCATCCGCGCCCGCGCGCTGGGCGTGAACATCGGGGACATCAACGCCACCCTCTCGATTTCCTTCGGCTCGGGCTACGCCAACGATTTCAACCGGGAAGGGCGGGTGCTGCGGGTTCTCCTCCAGGCCGAGGCCGCCCAGCGCATGACACCGACCGATATCCTCGACCTGCGTGTCCGCAACCAGGACGGCGAGATGGTGCCTTTCTCCGCCTTCACCACGGCGAAGTGGACGGCAGGCCCGCCCCAGCTCATCCGCTACAACGGCTATCCGGCCGTCAACATCTCGGGCAACGCCGCGCCGGGCTACAGCACGGGCGAGGCCATGGCGGAAATGGAGCGGCTGGCCAGGCAGCTGCCCTCCGGCTTCGGCTATGAATGGACCGGCATTTCCTATGAAGAGCAGCAGTCGGCCGGGCAGATCCCGGCGCTCCTCAGCCTGTCGATCCTCATCGTGTTCCTGGTGCTGGCAGCACTCTATGAGAGCTGGTCGATCCCCTTCGCGGTCATTCTCGTCGTGCCGCTCGGCGTGCTCGGCGCGCTGCTGGCCGCCTTGCTGCGCGGCCTGCCCATCGACGTTTATTTCAACGTGGGCATCATCGCCATCATCGGCCTTGCCGCCAAGAACGCCATCCTCATCGTGGAATTCGCCAAGGATCTAGAAGCGCAGGGGCGCACGACCCAAGAGGCGACGCTGGAGGCGGTGCACCTGCGCTTCCGCCCCATCATCATGACCTCGCTGGCCTTCATCCTTGGCGTGCTGCCGCTGGCCATCAGCACCGGCGCGGGTGCGGCCAGCCGCATCGCCATCGGCACCGGCGTGATGGGCGGCATGATCGGCGCAACCTTGCTGGGCGTTTTTCTCATCCCGGTGTTCTTCGTCTCGGTGCGGCGCTGGCTCAGTCGCCGTCCCAAGCCGCAAGGCCCGGCTGCGCCGCGGGCGGAGGGGGAGAGCGGCCATGCGTAGGGTGGCGGCATCGGTTGTTTTGGGGTTGGCGCAGGTCGTCTCGGCCTGCTCGCTTGAGCCAGAGTATCAGCGCCCCGCCATGCCGACCACATCCACTTTCGCGGCTGATCTTGCCCCCGAGGCCGACGGCCCGCCCGCGACGCAAATCGGCTGGCGGGATTTCTTCAAGGACCCTCGGCTCCAGCGCTTCATCGCCCTGGCGCTGGAGAACAACCGGGATCTGCGCCAGGCCGTGCTGCGGATCGAGGAGGCGCGGGCGCAATACCGCATCCAGCGCGCCGACCAGCTGCCCAACCTCAATCTTGGCGGCAGCGCCAGCCGCATCCATACCGGGAGCGGGGGTTTTGGCGGCACGACCGGCGGCACGGGGGATGTTCCCGGCGGCGGCGTTATTCCTGGCGGGGCATCGTCCACCACCCTCAACCGCTATGAGATCGGCGTCAACGTCTCGTCGTTCGAGCTGGATTTCTGGGGCCGGGTCCGCAGTCTGACGGAAGCCGCCCGCGCCGCCTACCTTGCCACCATCGAGGCGCAGCGCTCTTTCCAGCTCAGCCTCATTGCCGACGTGGCAACCGTCTATCTGGTGGACCGCGAGTTGGAAGAGCGCATCGCCCTTGCCGAGCGCACCGTTCGGGCCCGCCGCGAGGGGCTGGAGATCTCCCGCCTGCGGCTTGAGGTGGGCGCGACCTCGGCGCTCGATTACCGCCAGACCGAGACCCTGCTCACCCAGGCGGAAACCGAGCTGGCCGCGCTTCAGCGCCAGCGCGCGCAGAACCGGAATGTCATGCAGGTGCTGATCGGCGGGCCGGTGCCAACCGACCTGCCGCCACCGCGCCCCCTGTCGGAGCAGGGCATCATCGAGACGATCAGCGCCGGGCTGCCGTCAGACCTGCTGGTCAACCGGCCGGACATTCTCTCGGCGGAGGAGGAGCTGCGGTCCGCCAATGCCAACATCGGCGCGGCGCGGGCGGCGTTCCTGCCGCGTATCTCGCTGACCGGCTCCTTCGGCTTCGCCAGTACGGAGTTGGACGAGCTGTTCGGCAATGACGGCGAGACCTGGTCGTTCGGCCCCATTCTCTCGCTGCCGATCTTCGATGCGGGCCGCAACGAGGCGAATCTGGACCTTGCTGTCGCCCGGCGGAACATCGCCGTCGCCAACTATGAACTGACCATCCAGAACGCCTTTCGGGAAGTGGCCGACGCGTTGGCGGCCCGCCGCTGGCTGGCCGCGCAGATCGATGCCCAGCGGCGCGCGCTGGAGGCGGAGCGGGAACGGGCTGAACTGGCCGAGCTGCGCTACCGCAATGGCGTTGCCGATTACATCGAGGTGCTGGACGCCCAGCGCGAGCTTTTCG